>JANZKA010000008.1 GCA_025060975.1 Candidatus Culexarchaeum nevadense | reverse complement strand
CAACCATTCGTAGAAGATTTCGCTAGAAGGTGTATAGATGAGGGTGTTGACGTATTCATTGGACATGGACCACACGTGTTAAGGGGGATAGAAATCTATAAAGGGAAACCGATATTCTACAGTCTAGGGAACTTCATATTTCAAAATGATCTAATAAGAAAGCAACCAGCAGACCTATATGAAAGATATGGATTAAATTGGGATTCAACACCAGCAGATCTATATGATGCAAGGGAGAAGGGAAGTCCAGAAACTGCATTCATGGGATTTAAATGGTTCACAGATAAGGAGGAGTATTGGGAGAGTATACTAGTATACATAACCTTTAGTAATGGAAATTTAGAAGAAATTAGACTATACCCGGTAGATCTATGTAAGGAGAGAAATAGGGCTAATAGGGGGAGACCAATACTTGCCACAGGTGGAAAAGCCAATAAAATATTGGAGATGGTAGCTAAGCTATCTGAAAAGTATAATACTAAGATAACAATTAAGGATGGTGTGGGATTCGTAGAGCTATGAGATATGCTCCACAAACTCACATATTAATTTCTCTACACGATTCCTCCAAGTAGGGAACATCTCTGGATCTTCAGGATACTCCCCATATAAAGTCTTAATTTTACCCATGTAATCTACAACAACCTTCAACTTATATAACAATGATGGTCTTGAAATAAGCTTTAAAGCTCTACCAACCTTATCAACAACACTCAAATTCAATTCACCCACCCTTCCAACTCTATCAACTTCATCGCCGGAAATAACATTCTGTTTAAATGCAAAATTCAAATCATCATCTGAAAGTCTCTGCAAAAACATTCTAAATAGATCTAGTGAAACTTGCTTCAAACCGTAATCCGAGATATACCTCAAACAGTAACTCCACAAATTCTCCATAGATGGAGGACCACGCTCTAAAACCTCTAGAACTACTTCAGCTGCATGTTTTGCACTTATAAGTGAAGGCCCTATCCCGCCACCATGAATCGGATTACATGCAGCAAGAGCATCCCCCACAGCTAAAATACCATTACCAACAGGACAATATATAGGCCTCCTAGTTGGAACAATACCACCACCAGAATCAATAACCCTTGCACCCTTAAATTCAGGTCTAGAAGCTATGAAACGCATATAATTGATCCTTGGATTCGGAGCATTTCCAGTAGGTTGAACCCCTAAACCAACATTAACAATATTACTTCTCTTTGGGAAAAGCCACCAGTAACCTCCAGGAGCAATCCTCTTAGATAAATAGATCATAGCATACTTAGTGTCAAATTCAACTTTAGTCTCAACAATCTCACGATAACAAATATTTGTATCCTCACCCTTAATCTGTTCATTAATCCACCAATCAAATGGAAGCCTACTTCTAACTATAGATGAAAATCCTGAAGCATCTATAACCACATTGGATTTAAGTTGAATAGTATGACCTTCACGATCTATCCCTTCAACTCCAACCACAAATCCACCTTCAACTAATGGTTTTGAAACATGGAAAGATGGAAATAAATCTACACCTACATCCAAAGCCATATTCAAAAGCCTCCTACCAAAAGCCTTCCTATTAACACCAAAACCTTCACCTGGAACAATTATTGAGTGCTCCTCATTAGGGGAATATATCTTAACACCACTAAAAACACAATCCAATTCCTCCCCAGAAGGGTAACTTAAACCTAGATTGTCAAAGTGATGCTTCCCAATAGCATCACCACAAACCTTATACCCAATATCATTAAACCCCTTCCTCTCAAGTAATGCAACTTTCAATCCACCTCTACCAATAAGGTATGAAGCATAGCAACCAGCAGTTCCAGCTCCAACCACAATCACATCATATGTACCCATTGACTATTCGCCTACATGTAATATTAGTGGAATAGTAAATAAGCTTTTAAGCTAAACCTTTCAAAGCCAACATTACATTTACAAGGTAAGGCTCCAAGAGTATCAAAATAGCAAGTCTAACAATGTCAGATGCCATTCCAACCTTAAACATGCTCCACAACCTAACATAACCAGAACCATAAACTATTGCCATTGGAGGAGTTGTACTTGGTAGAGCACTTGAAATAGAAGCAGCAAGAGCAGCTGACAAAACAGCAGGTATTGGATTAACACCAACACTTTGAGCTATAGTTGCCGCTAAAGGACATGCTATAAGTGCAGCTGCAGTATTAGAGGCAGGGTAAGTGATTAAAAAGGAAAGTATGGCACTTAAAGCTGAAACACCCCAAACACTCCTAGCCCACTCAAAATGTGAACTAGACATTATCAATGCCATCCATTCAGAGAAGCCACTACCAGTTAAAGCTTTACTCATGGCAATTCCACCACCAAAAAGGAATACCACATTCCAATCAACACCAGTTTCAAAGTCATCCCAGGTGAGTAAAGGTCTACCATTAACCTTCAATAAACATAACAAGAATATTGCTAATAGTGATGGAAGAGCTTCTGGAAGAGCTTTCTTCAATAAATCAGCAATATAACTGTATTGTGGATGAAAACTTGATATTATCATCAAAACACCTGGTGCAAGCCATAAAGACAATGTTATAAAGAATACTAGTAGAACCATTTTCTCACCAGTAGACATTGGGCCTAGCGATTTAACCCTTTCATAAGCAGATAACCTATCCAATTTTATTTCAGAAATCTCAATTCCAATCAACTTAAAAGTTAAAATCCAACTTACAATTAAACCAATAAAAGCTTGAACACCGCCAATAATAAACCAATCGAGAAAGGTTATAGTTACATTTGGACAACAAGATTCAATAACCTTCTTAGCAACAAGGTTCGGCGGAGTACTTATTAAGAATAACATTGCACCAGCAGTAGATGCTTGAGCAAGAGATATCATAGTGGCTTCAGCAAAGAAACTCCCCTTCAAAAAACCTATAGAAGACAAGTATGCCATAGCTATCGGGTAAACTATTGTAGCAGATGCAGTAATAGAGCCAGTAATAGTCAATACGAATGATGGGAGACAGGCTATAAAGAATGCTGCAAACATCGGATTACTACCCCTATAAATTGTGGACAAATTGAAAGCGATCCTCTTATTCAAACCCCACATTTGGAAAGCCCTAGCTATAGCAAAACCACCTATAAATACCCATATAATTGGATCCATAAATGACGTAAGTGAATCTTGCCATGAAACAAAACCAAGAGTGGAAAAGAGCATTGGAGCCAGTAGAGCAGTTACACCTAATGGAACAACTTCAAAAATCCACCAAGATGCAATCCAGAGCATTACAGCCAAAGCTACTTGAGGGGCATTCGGAATAGGTGCATGAACAATATCAGCAGCCTCAGAAACCATTGGTAGAGGGGGTGATATTAATGAAACTATGAAAAAGATAGGTCCAAAAATGAATTTAAGAACATTCTTAAACAACAAGTTACATCGCCCAATCGAAAACTGTACTACTCAAATTGATGAAACATTCAAGAGTATAAATTGATTTCCATATACAAACATGTAACTAGAACTTTACATATACAAACAATCTATTAAAATGAACTTATGATATAATTAATTGAGAAGTCTCCATCAAAATAAGATCAAATTTCCAATGGTTAAATTTATTTACTCTTCAGAGCATAAGTTCAATAATACATCTTTTAAGGTGGATCATGATGGAAGAGATCGTACAAAAAGCTCTAGATACAGCATTAGAAGGCGGTGCAACTTACGCGGACATTAGAATTGTGGAAATATCAACAGAAAACATAGTTACGAGGAACGCTAGAGTGAGAACTCTAGTTGTTGGGAAGAGTAGAGGGATGGGTATTAGAGTGCTATTCAAGGGTGCATGGGGATTCTCCAGTAGCTATGAAGTTACACCAACAGAAGCTGAGAGGGTTGCTAAAGAGGCATTGAAGATAGCTAGAGCTAGTGCAATGGTTAAGAAGAAGGATGTTAAATTGGCTCCAGTAAAACCTGTAAAAGATAGTTATAAAACGCCATACCAGAAAGATCCATTCAAAGTTCCAATAGAGGAGAAGATAAAACTCTTAATTGAAAGTGATAAAGAAGCTATGGCTGTTGGAAAAGAGATAAGAGTTGCATCATCAACTATGCAAGCAAGAAGGGAAAATAAGATCTTCGCAAGTAGTGAAGGAGCATATATAACTCAAGAAATAACTTGGTGTGGAGCATCACAAACCGCAGTGGCAGTAGGATATGGAGATATGCAAGATAGATCCTTTGATGGGAGAAACTACAATACTGGAGGATACGAGATAATAGAGGCAATAAATCTACCTGAAAAGGCAAGGGAAAGCGCCGTTGAAGCAATAAAGTTGTTACAAGCCAAAAACTGCCCAATGATGATTACGGATTTAATACTAGGAGGAAGCCAACTTGCACTACAAATTCACGAATCATGCGGACACCCAACAGAACTGGATAGAGCTTTAGGTGCAGAGGCAGCATATGCTGGAACAAGCTTCTTAACCCCAGATAAACTTGGGAAATTCAGATATGGAAGTGATATAGTAAACTTAGTTGCAGATGCAACCGTGCCAGGAGGATTAGGGACATTTGGATACGATGATGAAGGAGTACCAGCACAAAGAGTATACCTAATAAAGAATGGAATATTCGTAAACTATTTAAGTGATAGAACATCAGCTGGAGAACTTGGATTAGAAAGTACTGGAGCTGCAAGGGCATCAGGCTGGAATAGGATACCAATAGTGAGAATGACTAACATAAACCTTGAACCAGGAGACTGGGATTTCGAGGAACTCATAAGAGAGACAAAGCATGGCATATACATGGAGACCAATAGGAGCTGGAGCATAGATGACAAAAGACTAAACTTCCAATTTGGAACACAAATAGCCTATATAATAGAGAATGGGGAAATGAAAGAACTAGTTAAAAACGCTGTTTACACGGGAATAACATACGAGTTTTGGAGAAATTGTGATGCAATATGCAATAAGAAGTATTGGAAAATGTATGGAACACCAAACTGTGGTAAAGGTCAACCTGGACAAATGATGTATGTGGGACATGGAACAGCCCCCGCAAGATTTAAGAACACAAGAGTATTTGGAGGTGTTAGAACATGATTCTAGGTAAAGATGCATGTCTGGAATTAACAAATAAAGTTCTCAATGAAGCATTAAAAGCTGGTGCAACACAAGCAGAGGTAACATTGATAAACAGCACCAGCTATCTAACTAGATTCGCAAATTCCGTGATCCATCAAAATGTTGGAGAAAGAACAGTAAACATAATATTGAAGACTATAATTGGAAAGAGGATTAGCAGTGTAACTGCAAATGAGACAACAGATGAAGCTTTAGCCAATCTAGTTCAAACAGGAATAAAACTTGCAAAGATATCTGAGGAAAATCCAGATTTCGTAAGCTTACCAGAACCTGAACCCATACCAAGAATAACGGGATTATATGTTAGGGAAACTGCAGAATGCACAGCGAAGAAGAGAGCTGAAATAGTTAAAGGCATAATAGATTCAGCACATTCAATATCAGGTAAAGTGGATTCAGTTTCAGGAGCATTAACCACAATAGCCAACGAATACTGCATAGTAAATTCACTTGGAATAAATGCATATACAAAGCTAACCGCAGCAGATGTAAATGTCACTGTAATAGCTAGAGAAGGAGATTCCGAGGGATTTGGATACAGCGAAGATATATCCAGAAACGTGAAAAACATAAATCCAGAAGCTCTAGGAGTGGAAGCAGCTGAAAGGGCTGTAAAGAGCTTAAACCCAAAAACACTAGAGCCAGGTGAGTATGAAGTAGTGTTAGAACCATATGCTGTGCAAACAGCTCTAGCATACACAGCACAAGGATTCAGTGCAGAAGCCTATCAAAATGGTGTAAGCTTCATGAATGATGTTATGGGAAAGAAGGTTATGAATGAGAATTTCACTCTCTGGGATGATGGAACGGATAAGAGGGGGATGGCAGTACCATTCGATGCAGAAGGAGTGCCTAAAAAGAAGGTAATGCTAGTGGAAAATGGAGTGCCAAAGGGACTTGTATACGATAGTTTCACAGCACATAAGGAGGGGAAGAAGTCTACAGGACATGCAGGGAGATTTGCACCAATGCCATCACACATGTTCATAAAACCAGGAGATGCAACAAAGGAGGAGATGATAAAGGAAACTAAGAGGGGGGTTCTAGTCACATTCTTCCACTACGTCAGAACAGTACATGCAAAAACAATAACCATAACGGGAATGACTAGAAATGGAACATGGTACATTGAAAATGGAGAAATAAAGTATCCAGTGAAAAACCTTAGATTCACTGATAGCATGTTAAAAGCCTATGGAAACATAGACTTGATAGGGAAGGAAGTTAAAGTTTTAGGTGGAATAAACAGTAGCGTAGTAGTGCCACCACTAAAGATAAACAAATTCCTGTTCACTGGTGTAACTGAATTTTAAAGAGTAATGGAAATTTAATCATAAACACCCCACTTTTTTTAATAAATCAAAGCTCATTAAAAAACACGATCAAATAAATGCTAATCATTGTAAATAGATCATTCCACACAAACTATATAGTAGAGTTTACAAAATAGTTGCAAAACCACCTAGTACACAATAAAGGAGGAGGAAGCTTGAAGAATAATTCAGCAAGAAATCAAAGAGCACTAATGATATACAGCTTTTTCAGCAGAGCAACAATGAATATAGGGATGAGTTACAATGGAGTTTACGCAGCTGAAATAATAGGATTAAAATCAGACGAGTTTGGAATTGTGGGAGCTATATCCACAATACTAACACAATTAACTCAACCACTATGGGGACATATAAGTGACAAAAAGAATGTTAGAAAGTATTTCATAGCCATAGGTGAAATTGGAACTGGAGTCACTATTGCATTAACATTTACATTGAAATCATTTCAACAATACCTACTAGCATCAGCAATACTTTGGGTTATGTGGAGTGGAGCATACACATGTCTACAAGCATTATTGGGAGACATAACAGTGAAAGCTGGGAGGGGTGGCGTGATAGGGTCAATGGAATTTATAGGTGGAATAGGAGCAATCATCGCAGTTACAATTGTAGGATCACTAATAGATGTTTACGGATACCTCTCAGCATTAATAGCATCAATAGTATTCACGGCAATAGCAGCAATACCAATATTAACCATAAAAGAACATACCGAACCAAAGATTATCGGAAGAAAAACTTCATGGAAAATGGATGTAACAAAAGATTACAAGGTATACCTAGCATTAAGCACCGTATGGTGGGGGGTAATGTCAATATCATGGCCTTTATTCTCATTAACGCAAGTTAAAGTATTCAACTTAACAAAAACAGAGATAGCAATAATATCAGTATCTGGAAGTTTTGGGCAAATGATAATGATGCCAATATGGGGGAAACTAGTAGACAAGTACGGTAGGAGGAAGCTAATGGTATTGGCATGTGCATCAACATCCATATGGCCACTAGCCTATGCTATAAGTCAAAACTACATTCAACTACTAATACTAAATACCATTGGAAGCATACTGGGATCATCAATTAATATAATCCCATGGGTATACCTCCTAGATGTAACACCAAACAGACGTAGTAGAGCAACACTAATAGCATTATACAACACAGTCACAGGATTCTCACAAGCTATTGGGCAATATGTTGGTGGAGAAATAGCCATAAGACTGGGACTTAGAGAAACAATGATGCTAAACTCCGCATTAAGATTCATATTTGCAATACCAATGCTAATACTACAAGAAACATTAACTAAGAGACTATGAAGAAGGGTTACGTGAAAAATTAACGATGATTTTTAATATTGAATTAAAATTATCAGCTTTAAATGGATATTCAACGCTATGATCACTGGTAAACCATATGGCCTTCATACCAACATTCAATGCACCAATAATATCAGCATTGTAATCATCACCAATCATTACAGCTTCACTTGGATATATGGAAAGTGAATTCAATGCAAACTTGAAGATTTCAGATCTAGGCTTCCTAAAACCAACAATGCATGATAGAACCATTGAATCGAAGAAGTCATATAAACCATACATCTTCAAAACATCAAAAACCTCTAAATCAGTATAGACATTTGAAATCAATCCAACCATAAAACCCATACCTTTAACATTTTCAAGGAAGCTAAGAACACCATCAATCATTGAAGTTAAATCAAACAATGGACGCATATAAGCTCTTCTAAGAGAAACCATGAGATTTTGATTACGATCATAAACTTCTAAAATGGATAAGAAAACCCTCAATTCTAAATCCAATGGAACTTCTATGAAAGAGGATTCTCTAACAACATCACAAATCCTCCTAGAAGACTTATGAGCAGATAGAACCCTATCAAAATCAAAAGTGTAACCGAGCGCCCTCAAAGCCTCAGCTAGACATTTAGCTCTAAAAGCGAAATACTCATCCTCATTCACCCTAGGAGCAATTAGAGTCTTCCAAAAATCCACAAAAACAGCTTTAATCATAAATAGAAGTCAAGTTACTATTAGAATATAAACCTACTGAAAACTAAAGGAGTCCGTGAATAGAAATTATGCAATAATGATGATATTGACAATATATTTTCACTTGGCAATATCCAAGTATCTCGAAATTATCCTAATTACATCATTGAAAATCTCTAGCGGATTCCTCTCACCATCAACAATGTACCAACCAAATTTCTCCGCAAGAAACTTGTAGCTAAACCTAACATTCTCCAAAAACTTTAAATCACTCTCATATCTATCAACCCGCCCCTTGGACCTCTTTAGAGAAGTCTCTGGAGAGATATCGAGAACTATCACCACATCTGGTTGTGGAAGCCCCTTTTCAATGCAAATCATCCAGTCTAGGGGGAGTCCATTTGCATAACCATAGGCTAAACCAGATGGAGTATACCTGTCAGCGATAACTATCCTCCCATCCGTAAGCCAACTTTCAATTAAATTCTTCCTCTCCCATCTATTTGCAGCATAAAGCAACTGTCTAACTTCTGGAGAGAATTGCTTTAAACCATCAAGAAATGCCTTAATTGCCAAACCAATCTCAGTGGTATAATCTGGGAAGGATATAACTTCAACTCTAAACCCCCTCCCAATAAGCCAATTCCTGAGAAGGGAAGCTTGTGTAGCTTTACCAGACTTATCAATACCTTCAAAATCTATGAACAACCTCAAGTTCAAAACACCATTAACGCTTCAAATATATATTACAAAGATTTAAATTGTTTTGTGAAAGAGGTTTCATTATGAATAAAATGATTGAGATAAGAGACCCAATACATGGATACATATTTGCAAATGAATTAGAGAAGGAGGTGATAGATACAAGGGTTTTCCAGAGGTTGAGGAGGATAAATCAGCTTGGAATGGCATACCTAACGTATCCGGGAGCTGAACATAAAAGATTCATACACTGTATTGGGGCCATGCACCTTGCAGGGGAAGTCGGTAGACATCTCTTAAACCTCGGGGAAATAAGTAGAGAAGATGAGCAGTATATACGCTTAGCAGCTCTACTACACGATCTAGGCCATGGACCATTTTCACACACATTTGAAGATGTAATGGTAAAATATCTAAACAAAACACATGAAGATATGACTGTATGGCTAATAGAAAACACTGAAATAAGAGATATAGTTGAAAAATATGGGTACGATTCAAAGGAGCTATCACAATTATCAGTAGGTAGAAGGACTAGTAAACTTAAACCATTTCTAGATGAGATCATATCAAGCCCATTTGACGTGGACAAAATGGATTTCTTGATTAGAGATTCACACTTCACAGGAGTACAATACGGCTTAGTAGACATAAAGAGGCTAATATACTCAATGAACATCGTAGAAGATCATTTGGCAATAGAAGTTCCAGGAGCATTATATGCACTTGAATCCTTCATAATGGCTAGATACGAAATGTTCAAAGCCGTATACTACCATAGAACTGTGAGAAGCGCAAACATGATGATGAGCAAAGCAATGGATTTAGCTGCAGATCACATAGGGTTAAAGAGCATAAAGGACCCTGAAGACTACATAATAATGGACGACCCATACGTAATAGTAAAAATAAGAGAAGTAAAAAACGAGAAAGATGAAAATCTTAAATTAGCATACAAGATGATAGAAATGCTAGAGAGAAGACAATTACTAAAATGTGCATATGAAGCAACAATACATACAAGAGATAAATACGTATCAAGCATATTATCCAATGAAAACATAAGGAGGGAAGTGGAAAGAGAGTTAGCTGAAGAAGCAAAAATACCTGAAGGACAAGTCTACATAGATCTCCCAACACTACCATCAATACCATACAGCCCAAAACAATTAGATCCCATGGAAGTGTACGTATTTGAAGAAGTTGATGATAAGAGGATTTTGAAGAGAATGAGTGAAATATCAAACATAGCAAGTATGTTAAAAGGATACGTGGATGTACTAAGAGTATACACATTCCCACAATATAGGGAAAGTGTGAAGAAAGCTGCAGAAAGAATATTTGGGGAACGTCCAATAACCACAAAAATCTCGCTTTAATGAATTTAACAAAGAAAGTTACATGGACGTTTATCCAGTAATCCTCCAATGATCCTTAATTCTATCCTTCTCAACATCTATAACATATAACCTCAAAGTCCCCTCCATATACCCTGAACCTGGATTAACACATAGAGTTTTACCAATCTTCCTAGCAGCTGAAGATTCATGTATATGTCCATGAAGACCTAGTTTAGGTTGATACTTTTCAATAAATGTTCTAACAGCCTTACTTCCCACAGGAACTATACTTATACCTTTAACTCCATGTTTTGGTCTAAAATCCTTATCCAATTCAGGAGCATTATCCAACCCACTATTATATGGTGGTGCATGGAAATTACATATTAGATGATCCATATCCACAGATACACCATTCAATTTGCTCTCCAAAAGTTTTAACAATTCATCTTCAGGAAGCTCTCTAGGAGTCTTCCATGGCGTAGGATTAACATACTCACAACTTATAAGTTCATGATGATCATCAAGTCTAACAACTTTATCCAATGGGTATATGATTCTATCACTCTCCCTTATTACCTCATCCACAACTGGAGAATCATCATTACCCGGATTCATGATTATCTGAATATCCTTAGGAACATTTTCATCAGCCATCCTAATCCATCTACTAAGAGTCTCCCTCATCTGCTCCTCCATAATCCTATCCCTATCCTCATGTGTAAGACTCTTCCACTCTTCTTCAGTAGTCACGTATGGGTATCCACCGCTAAACCTTATTGTATTACATAGATCATTAAGCTCCCTCTCACTCTTTATATGATAATCAACGTTGAAACGGCAAAAATAACTTCCATCACTCTGCTTAAATATGGGTACAAGCATCTTACCAGTTAGATCGCCACCCATAATAAGAACATTTATCCCCTTAATGTACTTATGAACATTAATAAACTTCCTCCAAGTAGTCTCATTACCATGAACATCAGCTGCAAAAGCAATCCTCATAATCCCACAAATACAATTAAACCTCATGAATAATATAAATTTTAAGATTGCAAAATCTAAAATAATGTAAAGTCTATACAATCAATATGTCTATGAGCAAATGATAAACCTTATATTTTTGTAAAAATAGATTTTTAAATTGAGTGATTAAAAATGGGTGAAGTAATTAGAGAAACTGTATATGTTAGGAGAGCTTCTGGACTTGTTAGAGAGCTAGGGATATTGGAATCACTCTCCGTTGCATTATCTGGAGCTATTGGAGCAGGAATAAACGTACTCGTATTACAGGGAGCCAATCTATATCCAGGAGCCAATGTGCCATTAGCATACGTCTTAGTTGGCTTAATGACAATACCATTAAGCTTCGTAATTGCACACATAGCTGGAGACCTCCCAAGAAGCTCAGCCCTGTATGTATTTGTATCAAGAACAGTAAACCCAATACTCGGATTCCTAGGAGGCTGGGGGATTATATTAGGTTCAGCATTCGTAATTGGAACTCTAAGTAGAGCTTTTGCTGTGAATTTAGGACCATTCCTAGTACTGGCTGGAAGAGCTGCAAAATCAGATAGCTTAATAGGAGCCGGACAATTCCTAATGACCGATGCAGGAATACTAATCACATCATTCATCATGCTCTTAACATTCTTCATAGTACTCACCCTCGGAGCTAGAGTTTACGGCAAATTCATGGACATAGTATTCATAATACCATTAATAGGATTCGTGATAAACCTAATATTACTCGGGATAACACCACAAGGAAGTATAAAGGCGTTATATGATGCTACATGGGGGACTGGAGCATATGATGAAATTGTCAGATTAGGTGTAAAGTATGGTTATACTCCGGAAGCCTTCGCATTCCAGTGGGGTGCAACATTCTCCATAATGAGTGCGGCAGTCTTCGCATACCAAGGTTTTGAGAGAGCAGCATACGTAGCCGGGGAGGTTAAGAGTCCAAAGAAGACAATAATGTACAGCATGTTCGGTGGAACAATACTATTATTCGTACTATACTCATTAACTGCAATACTAAGCTGGAGATGCTATGGTGATTGGATAATAATGTATAACATAGCCATAACTAAGGGTGTTAAGGAACTATTGATAAATCCACCAGCCAGATCCCCATTCGTCGCACATTTGGCAGCATCACTAATACCAGGGATACCTGCACTACAAATATTCCTATACATTGCAGGACTACTATGGCTATTCAACACTCCACCCACAAGATTCCTAGTGGCTTCAAGAACTATGTTTGCAATGTCCTTCGACAGATTCCTACCTGAAAAGGTTGCATATGTTCATCCAAAAACTGGAAGCCCACTAGTGGCAGACACCATATCATTCATCCTTGGAATCATAGGAATAATATTTGCCCACTACCTAGGAATATATGCAGCTGCAGTAAGCGCAACACTCTTTGACCAATTCCTACTACTGCTAGTAATGATTGGAGCATTAATATACCCATTCGTTAAGGAGGATGCTTGGAAAGCTGGATACAGATATGAGTATAAGGGAGTTCCATTGATAACAATAATTGGAATAGTTACTGTTGCCATACAATTCGTAATATACTACCTATGCGTTTCAACGACTGTAATTACGGCATTAACCTTCGGAGCAATATGGTATGGAATTGGAGCAATAGTATTCGCATACTACTACTGGAAGAATAAGCAGAGAGGGATAGATCCAAACCTGATATTCGGAGAGATACCACCCGCATAAAAACAAACCCCCACTTTTTTTAAAAAAATGAAGTGCTTTTAAGTATAATGTAAGTTTACATTTAGATAATAAGAAAGCTTAAATCGTACATATAATACAATCTAGTATTCAGAGATGATCAAGAATGGGTTTGGCAAAAATCAAATTACCAACAGAAATACCAATTGAAATTTATCCGAAACCCATGGAATTCGTTGAAGAAGCAAAATCATTGGTGGATGAAGCTAGAGAAAGGAAAATTGTGATGAGAGTTATGGGTGGACTAGCAATATACCTACTGATAAGTGGAACAAAATATGAAGAGTTATGGAAGAGTATGGAGAGACTTGGAGAGAGGGTATTCACGGATATAGATTTAGCAGCATACGGGAGGGATAGGGAAAAGATATTGAAATACTTGACTGAAGAGAGGAAGAAGGGGATATATATAGTGTGGCAACCATCACTAGCCTTCTACGCTGGTAAAAGACTCATATTCTACGGTTCACCTGAAAGACAGGAGTATAAGGGGAAGATTGTTGGTAGAATACCAATGGTGGAAGTATTCTTCGATAAACTTAGAATGAATCATGAAGTGCCATTTAAAGATAGATTAGAGAAGGGGGAGTATACACTTCCACCAACAGAACTCTTACTAACAAAACTACAGATAGTGAAGATAAATGAGAAGGATATAAAGGATAGCATAACACTACTAGCAGCCTTTGAAGTAACAAACTCAGATAACGGAATAAATGGAGATTACATAGCCAAACTATTAAGCAATGATTGGGGATTCTACTATACATTCACAACAAACCTTGGAAAAGTTAAAGAAACCGTAAAGGAGATGCGTAACAACAAACTGGAAGCTGAACTGGCAGATACTATCATGAATAGAATAGATAGGTTAATGAAGAAGATCGAAGAAGAACCTAAAAGTTTAAGCTGGAAGATGCGAGCAAAAGTTGGGACAAGCAAAAAGTGGTATAATGAGGTTGAAGAGTGGGGCTAAACCCCCCACCTAAACTTCAACCTAGCTAACTCAACTATCTGCATTGGTGTTGAAGCTACAGGTATACCAACAGATTCAAATGCTTTAATCTTAGATTCAGCTGAACCCATACCCATACTTATTATTGCACCAGCATGACCCATCCTCTTACCTGGAGGAGCAGTTTTACCAGCTATGAAAGCAATTATAGGCTTCCTCAAACCAACAGACTTAATATATGAAGCCAATCTCTCCTCAGCATCACCACCAATCTCCCCCACAACCACAACCCCCCTAGTATCAACATCATTAAAGAACATTTCAACAACATCTATGAAATCCAACCCCGTAATCGGGTCCCCACCTATACCAACAACTGTACTCTGTCCAAACCCAGCTAAACTTAAAGCTTCAGAAATCTCATATGTCAAAGTTCCACTCCTAGAAACTATACCTATATATCCAGGTTTAAAGGATCTTTCAGGCATAATTCCAACCTTAACTCTCTCACCAGGGGATATCACTCCCGGACAATTTGGCCCAACGATGATTACACCTTTAAGTTTAGCATAACTTATCAACTTCAATTCATCATGGAGAGGTATACCTTCAGTTATGACAACAATCCTCTTTATACCAGCATCTATAGCTTCATAAACTGCATCACATGCAAATGGTGCTGGAACAAATACTATTGAGGTATTTATGTTTGGATGTTTATCAATAGCTTCCTTAACAGTATTATACACTGGAACCCCTGAAACATTCATACCACCCTTCCCAGGACTTGTACCAGCCTCTATACGGGTACCATACTTTAGCATTACCTCCGTATGATAACTACCCTCCCTACCAGTAATCCCCTGAACTAGTAAAACAGTATTCCTATCAACAATTATTGGCATACTCATACACCCCCATATGCAATTTTAACAGCATGTTTAGCTGCATCCTCATCATTGGTAAAGTAGCTTATCCCAGCCTCCTTGAGAATCCTTCCACCTTCCTCCTCCCTATTACCCACAAGTCTCACTGAAATAGGCTTCTTAACCTCAAATTCACTTAAAGCTTCCACAATCCCCCTAGCAACCTCATCACATCTAGTTATCCCACCATAAACGTTAATGAAAACAGCTTTAACTCTCTCATCCATTAAAAGTAGTTTTAACGCAGCTTTAACTCTCTCAGCCCTAGCACCACCACCAATATCAAGGAAATTTGCAGGTTTACCGCCAAAATGAGCTATGAGATCAAGTGAAGCCATAGTTAAACCAGCACCATTACCAATAATCCCAATATCACCATCCAACTTAACATAGCTAAAACCATAATCCCTAGCCAAAACCTCTTCTGGAGAAAGATCTCTAGTATCACTCTTAAGAGTTTCAGAAAATTCTGGATGCCTATAAAGTGAATTATCATCAATGGTCAACTTGGAATCTAAAGCTAGAAGCCCCTTATCAGTTAATGCCAAAGGATTTATCTCAACAAGATCAGCATCATAACGAATCATAATATCGTATAATGCCCTCACAATCCCATCAAACTGCTTAGCCAAATCCCCCTTAAAACCAAGCGCATCCACAATCCTTCTAACATGAAAATCCCTAAGCCCAATCAATGGGTCAACATAAACTCTAATTATAGCTTCAGGTTTAGTGGCAGCAATCTCCTCAATATCCACACCACCCTCAAGAGAAGCGAGATAAACATAGCTCTTAACAGAACGATCCACAGTAATAGAAACATAATACTCTTTAACAATATTAACAGCCTCCTCCACAAGAACCTTCCTAACGGGAACCCCCTTAACCCCCTCAGAAAACATTTTTGAAGCAGCAGCCTTAACATCATCAATGGATTTAGCAACCCTTATCCCACCAGCCTTCCCCCTACCACCAACAAGCACTTGAGCTTTAACCACGCATGGAAACCCTACCTCCAAAGCCTTCAAACAAGCCTCCTCAACACTAGAAGCTAAACCCCCCCTTGGAACTGGAATCTTGAAATCTGAGAAAATCTTCTTACCCTCAAACTCATAAAGCTTCAAACCAAACCCCCACGCAATAATAGTGAATCTTCAATATATTTATTGCCTCAACTAATTGAAAAGATTTAATACTAGAACCCAATCAATAGGTTTACAGCAAATTTAAAGTTGAGTGTGTAGGGATATGAAAGTTAAAGGGGTTATTGAACATATTAGAAATTCAGCTCAATTGGCATCAATACTTGAAGTAAGTGGATACCCTAAACCTGGAAATGTTCATAGAACCAGAGATCATGCAGATACACGTTACGAACACTTCTTAGCCGGAGCTGTAGCTCTAGGATCATCAGTAGAATTATCAGCAATGAGGGGCATCATGGTTTCAAAAGGGAGAATAGAAAATTCAAAGATAGGTGTTGGGAAGCTTATAAGGAAAGCTGTAATCGACGTTGCAAATTCACATAAGAATGGGAATACCCATCTAGGAATATGCCTACTCTTCATACCACTATCAGCAGCAGCGGCAAAAACGTATATGGAAGAGAATGAAATATCAATACCAAAGTTGAGGAAGAATTTCATGGAAATAATGAATACAACAACAGCTTTAGACACTATAAACGTATATGAAGCCATAAGAATAGCTGGTACACCAAAAGATCTAGGTGAAGTTAAAGAGGGGAGATTTCCAGACATATACGATAAGAATTTTAGAAGGAAGATTCTCGAAGGAGATATCAGATTGATAGAAGTTATGATAGAATCATCATCCTACGATACAGTTGCAAAGGAACTATCAAATGGGATAGAGATATCAGCAGAGTTGGGATTCAAAGAACTTATGGAAGTATACTGGCAAACAAAAGACATAAACATAGCAATTGTACATACATTCCTAAAAATATTATCAGAATATCCAGATACATTCATAGCTAGGAAGATAGGAGTAAAGAAGGTTAGCGACATAAAAAGGGCAGTTGAAATTGGAATCAAAGAAACAAAATGGATCTCAGAAACTGCAAGGGAAATACTAGATTTAGGTGGCCTAACAACTGAAGAGGGGAGAATGAAACTCTGGAAATTCGATGATGAACTACAAAGACTAGGTGACGACTACAACCCAGGAACAACAGCCGATCTAACAGCAACATCAATAATGATAGCCCTACTAATGGGATTAAAATATTAAATCAACGGGATGAAAGAAGGATGGAAGAAGTTAAAGCCCGCGAAGGAGATTTCATTGAAACCATCGAAGGACTAATATTTGATGTAAAAGGGTTAATACATCCACCTGGAAGAATCATAGCATACCTAAGATACATCGAAGACCCATCAGGTGAAAGAATTAGAAATGGAAAGAGGTATAAGAAGGTTTACTCACTAGCTGACAGAGATAGAATTGTAAAGGAAAAATATCCACAATACATACACTACGACAAAAATTTTGGAGAATGGATGGAAAGCGTACCCACAAACCTAATAAAGAAACATTATAAACCAGAATGGAAAGTCTTAGACTTAATAGGTAAAAATGTGTTAGATGAAACTGAGCATTGCGCATTAAAATTAATTGAAACAATACACGACGTGACACAAACACCATTAGAGAAAATGGGGATCACAGGCTCAATACTTGTAGACTTACACACACAAAATTCAGACATAGACATAACAATTTATGGATGGAAAAATTGCATATCAGTATATGAAGAACTAAAAACACTCCTAGAAGAGGGGAGAATGGGATTCAGAAAGTACGACATACAAAAATTAAGCAAACTATATGAATTCAGAGTGAAAGATACTTGGATGAAATTCGAAGACTTCTACAAAATTGAAAGGAGAAAGATTTCACAAGGAGAATTCTTAAACAGGGATTTCTACATAAGATTCATATTAGATTGGGATGAAGTAGAGGAGAAGTATGGAGATAAAATATACAGAACTATTGGATATGCCAAGGTGAAAGCATTAATAGAAGACGATAAATACGCAATATTTACACCATGCAAGTACACCATATCCAATGTAGAGTTAATTGAAGGAGAATGCAACCCGAAAAAGTTAACAGAAATAACATCATTTAGAGGTAGATTTTGCGAGCAAGCTAGAAGAGGGGAATGGGTGATAGCTCAAGGGAAAATCGAAATAGTAACTACAAATAGTGGCGAGGAATACTGTAGAATGGTTTTAGGAGGGAAACCATCAGACTTCATGATATTAAAAGAATAAAAAATTGGAGGGTTAATGAATTGTAAATCAAAAGGGAATCTACAACCTCTTCTTCACAGCCCTATCATAAACAATCCAATTCTCATATAATCTAACGTCCTTCTCCTTTAAAAGTTCAAGAACCTTTGATCTAATCTCTTCACTCTTAACTTCATCCCTACCAGCAAAATGCCTCTCAACTTCCTCAGCCAATTCACGAGCTGTACAAAGATCAGAGCCAGTCTTCAAAATTGAGGTAACAAGCTTCTCACGGGCAAACTCCTCAACAGACCCATTCCTCTTAACAACTTTAACAACCATTAGAAATACACCTACCTAATTATAGGAGACACATGTATATAAAGATACTTATCTTATATAAAAACACCATAATTATAATGTAAAAACATGTTTAGACATTATTCAGTATTCAGTTATGATAACATTTATTACACAAAAGAACAAAATTAGAAGTGAAAATAGTGATGAAGATTCAAGACATAGTATGGGGATATATGAGAAGCATATATAATCCATGGCTATCAACAAATTGGAACAAATTTGATAAAAGACTTAGAGAAGATCTAATACTTTTCAGAGATAAATTGTATGGATGTAGTAGTGTTGATGAAATAAGAGAAAACATAAAGACACTAGTTAGATTATACATATCATCTCCAGATAATGTTAAAGAATGTTTCATAGAAATGCTGAAGAAGACAGAAGAATACTACAAAAAGAATTCCATAGAACTAGATTTCAGTAGAATGCTAAAACAATACAAAGTAACAATAATAGTCAAAGATGATGAGAATAGAGTTGTGAAATCAGCCCAAATCACAGTCATGTATAATGGTAGGGAAATATGGAAAGGGATTACATCTGAAAATGGTAAGATAACACTAGATTTAAATGAAGGGAGATACACCATATTCGCATCATTAAGTGAAGAAGAGTGGTATGGATTAAACATAGTTGAATTAAATATCCCCCAAGAAGGTGAAGAGAAATTGATAATTATAAAGAGGCATCCCAAATATGAAACTATAAAACCAATATTAAAAGAAAGGAAACATTGAAATTCAAAAAGATTCACACAATAAATGATTAAAATGAAGTTGGATGATGAGTTAACCATAAGCCAATTAGAAGAGAAAGTTTGGAAATTCATAGAGAATAGAAATTGGGAGAAATATCATAAACCAAAAGATATAGCTGAATCCATATGCATAGAAGCAGCAGAACTACTTGAACTATTCCAATGGAGAAGCCACGAAGAAGTGGAGAAACTAATGGGTAGAGAAGATTATAGAAATAGAATTGAAGAGGAATTAGCCGACATAACCATATACATACTCAGTTTCGCAAAAGTTACTGGAATAGATCTATCGAAATCCATAATTGAGAAAATCGAGAAAAATGCAAAAAAGTATCCTGTGGAAAAGTATTATGGTAAAGCATATTTAGAGGGTAACATTAAACTTGATTCGACATATCAATCCTCTTAACATAATCCTCAACTTTAATGGCTAAATTCATGAAAGCCTTAACAGTAGAGGTATCATCACCACTAAGAATAAGCAATCCACCCCCTATCAGAAGCTTCATAAAGCCTCTTATCCAATGGTATTCTACCGAGGAAATCCAACCCCATTTCCACGGCAATCCTCTCACCACCACCCTTCATAAAGAGATCCACCTCAACACCACAATTTGGACACACAAATCCACTCATATTCTCCACAACCCCAATAATTGGAATATTCAGAACTCTACAGAAACCCACAGCCCTCCTCACAACAATCTGTGAAACTTCAGAGGGTATGGTAACTATTATGGCTCCAGTAATATTAGGTATAGATTGAGCTATTGTTAGAGGTTCATCACCAGTACCTGGAGGCAAATCGATAAATAGGAAATCCAATCTGCTCCAATCAATATCACCAATAAACTGTTTTATAGCAGTAGTCTTCAAAGGACCCCTCCAAATAACTGGAGTGCAATCGTTGGGCAATAGGTAATCTATTGAGACAACCTTAACATCCAATGGACCTATGACAGGCTTAATACCATTAGGTCCAGCTAAAAGCTCCTTACCCCTAAGATTTAGAAGTTTAGGTATAGTTGGCCCAGTAATATCAGCATCAAGAATACCAACAAGCCCCCTCCCCCCTAGAAGCAATGACCAACGCAAGATTAGCTGTAATAACACTCTTACCAACACCACCCTTACCACTCAAAACAGCAATCTTATACTTAACATCACCCATCCTACGCTTCACAGCCTCATAATCCTCTTACTAGTTTCCTCCACCCCACTCATATCAAATCATCAATATGCAAACCAAATAATAAAAGGCGCTCTATTTATACTTTATAGGGTAGAAGAAGCTCCAACAACAATGAAGCTATAAATGCAGAAACAAGAAGTACAATTAAAAACTTAGGGAATTGATGAGTGAAGAAGTAGAGTGATTTACCTTTTACTCGATAGTATATTGCAGAGCCAATACACATACCAATAAGTAGGGAGATAACACGCAAAATGAATAATGCTAAATCCAATTTAAGCAGCCCCCCACCTCTTAAGAATATCCTTAGAATTAACGATTTCAGCACCATAAAGTTCATGCATAAATCTCAAACCAATATTATGATCATCAACATTAAATGCCGCTACACAATCTGAGGGGACGATCAATTTATATCCATGATAAAATGCGTCAGCCGCCGTATGCATAACACAAATATGCGTATGAATACCTGTAAGTATCAATGTATCCACATTCAACTCCCTCAAGAGGACATACAGATCAGTTCCATAAAAACCACTATACCTCCTCTTCTCAACAATGAAATCAGAGCTACTAGGCTTCAATTCATCAATAACCATAGCTCCATGCGAACCCCTAACAGCATGAGAACCCCACTTTTTAAACTCTCCATCAACATTAGGTAGATGCGAATCATTAACATAAATTACTGGAACACCAATCTCCCTTGCAGCATCAATTAACAATCTAATATTTGGAATGATCTTCAAAGCAGCATCACACTTAAAGCACCATAAACAAAATCATTCAACATATCAATAACAAGTAAAGAATCAACCAACAAACCCCACCAAACAATAATATGGAAATGGAGAATAAAAGCATAACCCATAAAAAAGCTTTGTAATTTTTAGATCTAAAGAGTTGCTTAGAGAATGAGCTGGCGGAAGGGGAATATTCCCCGCTACATTAAGTTGTTGGAAATATGAACATAAATTTACTGATAAAGAAGTTTAATATTACCAAGGTAAATGGCACTTTGTCATATAATCCATTATTTGAATCATAATGTATATGTTGTCACTGGACTTTCCCATCCAGCTAGAATAGATGTTAATGCTGGATTTATAAGAACAAATAACTCAATAGTTCATATTGATGCTGAAATGACAGTTAGCAATGGAAACAGCCATTGAATATAGTCAATCTCTCAAATCCTCCCCAAAATCGTATAAATTACTTTTGGATACTTAAGTCATGGATCAAATAGCAACTTCCGTACTGGAAGTTATTAGTCTTGCTTCTAAAAGTAGAATTAGCGTGAATTTCTCTATTCACGTAATTTCAACTTACAGTTGTTTTAATGGCATTTTGTGTAGAGCTTCTTCGAAAAGAGTTTTAATGGATTCCCGTAGATTCTCCCCGGATTTAAGGTGCTTATACCACCAATTTTCCACTACCTGTTTAAGTTCTTTTGGATCATATAGGAATCTCTGCTCAGATTCCGTCATCCACTCCCTTATATCCCTGCTGAAAATTCTGTTAAGTCTATTTTGATTAAAGCTTTTCAGGATTCCGGCTTCAATTAAAGCTTGTTGAGCCACAAGATCGTTCACACATTCAGCTAAGACTTTTCTACGTATATCCTCTTGATATATTATGTCTGTAGTGTTCAGATGAGCAATTTCATGTGTGAAGCCATGTAATAGCTTTGATAATGGGGCTTTGACAGCTTCGAAAGTAATGAATCCTTCCTCAATGAAGGCATCACCATGCCCACCAGCAATAGGCTCCACGAAAAAGACCTTTATTTCCCTAATATTCCATTTAAGCCTACTTGCTGAACATATCCCCTTAAGAATATCCCTTCCATGAGTTTTCCATACTCTTAAAAGCGGAGAAACATTTCTCTTCAAGGAAGGTAGAATAGCCTTCCAATGATCTTCATAGACTTTTATACTCTCCTGTAAAAGTGGGAGAATTATATGTTCTCCCAATCGCTTAACTTTAGCATTCAAACCCCCCTTCCCACACATGAATACTCTCAAATGCCAAAGTATATTAGGTAATGAGAGCTCCTCTTGCCACTCCTCCAAAAATTCTCTGCTAAAAGGTAAAGACTCTCTTTTCATCCTCATCTTTATTTTATGAGCATTTAAAGCCATCTCCACAGCATAAACAGTAGCTACATCAAAAGAGAATTTAAATGAAACATTTGGGAGAATTTCCATTCAAATTCCCGAATCTAGTTTCCAACAAAGAATTTAAATTCCTTTTGAAATTTTAAGGTATCATTATGATTGAAGAATTAAAAGTGTTGAAAGCGAATCATATTCAAAAGCCATTGATAAGTTCAAGTCAATACGCTCAAATTATTCCTAAATATTCTCATTTACATGTTGTCTGCATGCATCATACCCATATTTTAAGGCTTTTAAGTTTACTTCTAAAGCTCTACCTGTAAATACTTCTTTTAATGTGTTCTCCACATCTGTTATTTCAATGTATTCTGATAGGATTCCTGTTGCTATTAGTGATCCCAAGAGGACTATATTTTCAGCTATTTCACTTCCAGCTTTTAATGCTAAATTCAACGCATCGATTATCACATATTTTAGTTTTAACCTATCCAATTCAGATATTATCTGATTTTTTGTTGGAATAGTTCTTGCCATTGGTGGTCTAATTATCCTATCATTAATTACTAGTATGCTTTTCTGATTAGCGTACTGTATATATCTTAATACTTCCATCATTTCCAATCCCACTATGGCATCTGCCATTCCAATGCCAATTAATGGTGATTCAACATCCCCCATTCTCACATGCACAACAACACTTCCACCCCTCTGAGCCATCCCATGAATCTCTGAGGTTAAGGCTTTAACCCCCCTCCTTATGGCTGATGATGCCAGTATCCTACCCATCGTTAATATACCTTGACCTCCAACACCAACTAACAATATGTTTTTAGAGTGCATTTTAATTAACCCTCCAAACCTCCTCCCAATCCTTTGATGGGGTTTCCGATGGCTTTATTGCATTGAACGGACATATCTGCATACAAACAGAACATCCAAAGCATAATATTGGATCTATACTAGCCTTCTTATCTGGCATTGGTGTTATTGCTGGACATGAAAGCTGATTGTAGCATATTCCGCAAGCTCTACATAATTCTAAATCAACCAGATATCTAGGTATACGCACACCTCTACGCCTAGCATTAGAGACAACCATCAATGTACATGCTCTACGGGAATTTACTAAAGCCACAGTCCTATTCTCCAAAACAAACTTTATTGCCTTCACAAGCTTATCTATAGAATCCTTAACGTTAAATGGATCTATAGTCTCAACACACTTTACACCCACACCTCTAGCTATATCCTCTATCTTAACTTCATCAACTCTAGCTCCAGTAGCTGTGAAACCTGAACCTGGATGTGGTTGATGACCAGTCATAGCTGTAATTCTATTGTCTAAAACCATTACAAGCATGGGGGATTTATTATACACAGAATTTATTAAGGCTGGTATACATGCATGGTAAAATGTTGAGTCGCCCATAATTGCAACTATAAATTGATTTGAAGCATGCGCTAGACCGTTGGCTGAACCTATCCCACCACCCATTTCCAACATTATGTCTTGAACTTTGAATGGTTCATCAACACCCAAACTATAACAGCCAATATCACCCGCAAAAATCACATCTCTAACCCCAGATTTTGCTAAAGCCCATTTCAATTCCAAGAATGAAGCTCTATGTGGGCATCCGGAACATAATGTTGGAGGTCTAGTTGGAATCTCAATATTACATTTCAATGGATTTAAGAAGTTTGATGGAACTGGAACATCCATAAACTTTGCTACACCATGAATCAGTTTATCAATATTTAATTCACCAATTAATGGTATGAGATCTTTACCATGAATTTCACATTCAACCCCTTCCTCAAATGCCATTGCCTTAACATCCCTCTCCAATATTGGTTCAAGTTCTTCAATTACAAGAGCCACATCACACCCACCAAGAGCATCCAGTATAAGCCTCCTAGGAGCTGGAACTGTCGTGGATATCTTCAAAATATTCACCTTACCCTCAACGCCAAGTATTTTGAGGCAATCCATCAAGTAGCCATATCCAGTTCCACAGCATATTATGAGCCTCCTAGAACCATTATCAATATACTTGTTGAATGGGGAATTATTAACCTCCTCACAAATTGAACGCCACTTCTCAATAAGCTTAACTCTAAGTTTCCTAGCATGAGCTGGTACAAGTGCAAATCTACTTGGATCCTTAACAAACCTTCCAGTAGACTTCAAACTGGGGACAACATCAAATTTTACCGGTCCACTAGAATGACTAACCCTAGTTGTAGATCTAAATATTACTGGATGCTTAAACTTTTCACTAAAATTGAAAGCGTATTTAACAAGCTCTTTAGCCTCCCATGGAGAGTAAGCTTCAAAAACCGGTATATATGCATGTAAACCATAATACCTATTATCCTGCTCATTCTGACTACTCCACATATCAGGATCTTCAGCACTAACAATTAGAAAACCAGCCTCAACACCAATATAAGCACTACTCATAAGCGCATCAGCAGCAACATTTAAACCCACATGTTTCATAGCAGTTAAAGATCTAACACCACAAAGAGATGCAGCATAAGCAGATTCAAAAGCAACCTTCTCATTAACACTCCACTCAACATAGAAACCATAATGCTCAGCCACATCAGCAAGGGATTCCAAAATCTCAGTAGATGGAGTCCCAGGGTAAGCTGCAGCAAACCCTAAACCAGCTTCAATAGCACCCCTAGCAATAGCCTCATTACCCAACAATAAGACAACACTACCAGGTGGATACAGAAGTGGATGCACCAAATCAAATTCACCAATAAATGTCAACCTATTATATACATCGAAACGAATATAACGTTAACCATAATTGAATTTAAAATTAAACACTCACAACACTCGTTGGAGAAACCTTAAGCCTAGAGAGCATAGAATTTGAAGCTATGAAAAGTATTATTGATGCGATGAAATCAACTGGTGGAAGCAGTATCCCCACAATATATATTATGGCTGAAATTAGAAACGCAGACTCTTTAAAATCACTATTTATCTTCGTCAATAAATATGCAAAACCAATCCTACCAACAACGAGAAGCATTATTCCAAAGAATATTAGGATTAAGCTAATCAGTGGAAAAATCAAGCTAACCAAAAAACCAATGATAAACATTAAACAAGCACCGAGATACCCAACCTTAACCATAGAAGATGACGTGGAATAACGTACATTAAACTCTGAGAAACCATTCATAGAATCCATTAAATATAAGAATACTGCGATCAATAAGATTAAGCATCCAGCTAAACCCATAATCAAAATTAAAATAGATGCAGAGATTGAGGAAATGCTTAAAGCCCTTCTAACAATCATAAATCTTATGAAACCCCAAAGCAAGCTAGATCCAAGTAGGAGAGATGCAATTATGTATAGTAAACTGTAATTCCTCAACCCCTTAAACCCTCTGATTAAACTCCCCCTCTCCAAATCGCTAATATCATCAAAACCCCTGGATACACTCATTGTAAATCAGCATAAAAATATGGAAATAACTATTTAAATTTCCCTATGAAGTTACACTATCAATCTAGATGATATATGGCTTC
>JANZKA010000007.1 GCA_025060975.1 Candidatus Culexarchaeum nevadense | reverse complement strand
TTGCTCCGTCTCTGGCCATGTGAAATTCTCTCAATATTAACCCTCCACTACTCCCCTCAACTCCTATTTCACTATTGGTTTCCATCATTGTTTTTATCATGTTTGCTTCTCCAACTTTTGACCAGTATACTTTTACTCCATATTCTTCTGCTATGTCTTGTAGCACTTTTGATGAAGCCACATTTATTACCACTCTATTCACCTTCTTCCTTTTAATTATATGTCTTAATGCTATTGCCATGCTATAATCTTCTCCTACTACTTTGCCAGTATCATCTATGCATACGAGTCTATCTGCATCGCAATCATGTGCTAATCCTATGTCTGCACCTATGGATTTCACGATTTTTGAAGTTTCCTTAAGGGCTTCTTCAGTTGGCTCTATTGGTCTACTGAATTTCCCTGGTATAGCGTTTATTGAGATTACCTTACAACCCAGTTTTGATAACATTTTTGGTGTTGTTAAGGAGCCTGCTCCTCCACCTGGATCTACAACTACCTTTAAATTGCTATTTTTTACATCTTCTACATCCATAACTTTCATAACAGCTTCTATGTATCCATCATTTATGTCTCTACATTCTATTGTTCCGGGATTATTTGATATTTTCAGCTCCCCTCCCTCAGCCCTCTTTATTATTTCATCTAATTTGTCATCCCATATGAGTAGTCCATTTCCATCAGACATTTTCATTGCATTGTATTCTGGGGGGTTGTGTGAAGCTGAGATTATTATGCCACCATCCATTTTCAATCTTTTTGTGAAGTATAGTATTGCTGGTGTTGGTGCAATATCAACATCGATCACTTTACATCCAGCTGTAGTCAACCCTGATATTGTTGCATGTTTAAGCGGAATTCCTGATGGTCTTGTATCTCTGCCAATTATGACGTTATCAGTCTCCATTATGGAGGCATATGCATTGGCCAGATAATATGTGGCTTCTGGGGTTAATTCAGATCCATATACCCCTCTCACTCCTGAGTAGCTTTTTATCTTCCAAAAATCAATGTTCTTCACATTTATAGTTATCAAGATTTCATTATATTTCCTTTATTCTTGCTTGCTTCATTCGTATGATTACGCTTATATTTAAGTTTTTCAATTGTTATGGGGTGTTTTCATGACGATCTTGGTGGGGCGGTGTGTAAGGTGTGGTAAGAAGGTTTTTGTATCAGATGATTTCTACGTTTGTGCTAATAAGCATATTTTTTGTGGTATTTGTAGTTTTAAACTTTACATGAAGTGTCCCATTTGCTCATCAAGTTTGGGGGAGTATGTTGTTGGGGGTTGAAAAATTATTTCCCCCTATGTTTCTTTGCGAATTCTTCTGTTACTTCTATGATTTGCTGTATTTCCTTTTCTGTGTGGGCGTAGCTTATGAATGTATGTGGTAGTGTGGGTTTTACCATTATTATCTTATTCTCCAATAGGAATCTATGATACTCTTTTGCTAATTCTTCATTTTTACCTTCATTTGCTTCCCTAGCATTTCTTGGCTTCTTTTTTGTGAAGTGTATTCCAACCATGGATCCATCGCCAGTTGTATGTGCATCTATATTGTACTTTTCGAAGACTTCTTCTAGCTCATTTCTAAGTTTCTCTCCAAGTTTATTTATATGTGGATATATGTATCCCTTCTCATATTCCCTCAGCATTATAGTTCCAACATAACTTACTAATGGATTTGCGGTGTATGTTCCTCCGTGAAATACTCTTTCACTTTTATCCTTATATTTCGTATGATCTATTAATTCCATTATGTCTCTTCTGCCACATATGGCTCCTATACTTAATCCTCCTCCACCCACAGCCTTCCCTAATACTGTTATGTCCGGTTTTACGCCATAATATTGCTGTGCTCCTCCAGGTGATAGTCTGAATCCAGTTATTACTTCATCGAATATTAGTAGTGTATCATAGTCATTGCATAACTCTCTTAACCCTTGTAGAAATCCATCTTCTGGGGGTATGCATCCTCCAGCTCCAAGTATTGGTTCAACTATTATACATGCAAGTTCATTTTCCCTCATAATTTTACTTATTGTTTCAAGGTCGTTGAATGGTAGTGGTATTGTGTCTTTTGTTGCTCCCTCAGTTAATCCAGCTGATTCTGGTTTTTCGAAGGGGTAGTTTACTGCGACGTGTAGTGCATCGTATCCTCCATGCCATCCCCCCTCCATTTTACCTATCTTCACCCTCTTCGTATATGCCCTCGCTAATCTTATGGCATACATGTTGGCTTCTGTACCGCTATTTGTGAATCTAACCATTTCTGCACTTGGAACCATCTTTACAACTTGCTCTGCATATTCCACTTCATATTCATGTGGTAATCCGAAGTGTGTTCCAACTTCTATTATGCCTTTCAAAGCTTTTATCATTACTGGTGGATTATGTCCCATTATTAGTGCACCATGACCTACCCAGTAGTCTATGTATTCATTCCCATCTACATCATATACTCTGCATCCACTTGCTCTCTTTATGTAGATTGGGTATGGTTCGAAGTATCTTATTGCATAACTAACTCCTGCAGGTGTAACTTTAATTGCACGTTCATACAGTTTGCGTGAGTTTTCAGTTTCCATAACGTTTTTTCACCTTAATCAAATATACCGTGTAGTGTTTTTAACGTTTTTGAATTTAATAGTAGTGGTTATATTGTTGTAGTGTGTGTAGTCTAATTGGTGGTGTCTTGTTTGCGCAGTAGAATTGTTTCATTGAAGTGTGTAAAGTGTGGATGTGAATTTGATTTTCATCAAAATGTAAACTTCTGTTTAGAGTGTGGTTCTATAGTTGAGTTTCAAATGGATTATGATGTTATAGGGTCTATTGTGAGCAAAGCGAAGATATCGCTTAGAGGGTTTAATATGTGGCGTTATAGGGAGTTTATTCCAATTGAGGATTACTCAAACATTGTTAGTATGGGTGAGGGTTGGACTCAACTTATCAAAAGTAGACGTTTAGGGTCTACTTTGGGTTTGAGAAATTTATATTTTAAACTCGATTCACTTAATCCTACCGGATCATTCAAGGATAGAGGGGCTTCAGCTGCTGTTAGTAGAGCTTTAGAATTGAAGGCTCCTGGACTTGTGGGCTTCTCCACAGGGAATGCTGGTGTTGCTCAAGCTGCGTATTGCGCTCTGGCTAATATTGGGAGTATAGTTTTAGCTCCAAAGTATGCCTCTAGAGAGAAGATTGCATCTATAATGATGTATGGGAGCCGTGTACTTCTTGTTGATGGAACATTTGATGATGCAAGTAGATTGGCTAAAGCAGTTGCGGATAAAATTGGATGGATATATAATGGTGGTGTTGTGAATCCAATTAGGCAGGAGGGTAAAAAGACTCTTGCCTATGAAGTTTGTGAGCAGCTTGGCTGGGTTCCTCCAGACTGGTATATTCAATCTGTGGGTATGGGGACTGCAGCTATAGGTGCATGTAAGGGGTTTAAAGAGCTTTTAATCTTAGATTGGATTGAGCGTATGCCTAGAATTGCATGTGTTCAAGCTGAGGGATGTGCCCCCATGGTTAAAGCATTTAAATCTAAAAGTGAGTTTGTGGAGCCTGTTGAAGAGCCTAAAACTATTGCAAGTGCCATTGCTGTTGGGAATCCTGCTGGTTGGCCTCTCTTGAATAGGTATTTGAGGGAGTGTGATGGTATTGTTGAGGCTGTTTCTGATGATGAGATCATTGAAGCTTATAAGATGCTTGCAAGATTTGAGGGGATTTATGCAGAACCTGCTGCAGCAGCTCCATTAGCCTTAGTTAAGAAGTTATTGGAATCCAGTATCATTGATGAGGATGATGTCATAGTATGCGTAATATCTGGGTTTGGTTTGAAAGATGTTTCAACAACTCTACGTGTTGTGGGTGAACCTACTACAGTCTCTAACAATGTTGATGACGTCTTAAAATTTATATCACAATCCTAATTCTCCAAGTATTCTTTTTAAGACTTCTTCAACACTTCCACTTCCATCTATAACCCTAAGTTTTCCAAGTCTCTCATAGTAATCCATAACTGGTTTGGTTTTCACATAATATTCTTTAAACCTTTTCCTAACAACATTTTCATCATCATCTTCCCTCATCATTAGTTTGCTTCCACATTTATCACATAACTCATCCACCTTTGGCGGTTTTAGTATCATATTGTATATCTCACCACATTTTGGGCAATATCTTCTATTCGTCAATCTTTTCACACATTCTTCTTCATTTAACATTATGTCAATAACTATTTCTGGTTTCATGTCTGTTTGCTCTAGTGCTTCAGCTTGAGTGATGGTCCTTGGATATCCATCTAGTATATATCCGTTGAACTCTTTCAACAGGTCTCTGAGAGTATTAAGTGTGAGTTCAATTATTATGTCATCTGGGACTAGTTCCCCTCTATCAATGTACTGTTTAACTAGAGCTCCAAGTTCAGTCTTTCTCAGAATATTATCTCTCAATATATCTCCAATGGATACATGTGGTATCCCGTACTTCTCCGATATTATCTTTGCTTGAGTCCCCTTACCTGATCCAGGTGGACCCATTATCACTATTCTCCTCATACAGTTGACACTCCCACAATCATCTTTAGCATCATGTATATTGTTGCGCTTAGTAATGCAGCTACCGGGATTGTTGATATCCATCCGGCGACAAGTTTAAATACAGTTCTATAGTTTACCGCTTTATAATCTTTTGCTAATCCAACCCCTATTATCGATGAATTGCTTGCTATAGATGTTGATATCGGCATACCATATCCAAAGATCATATATGGTAGTGTGGTAAATGAGTACACCACTATTGCATTGCTGAGTTCAGCTACTGCACCCATTATAATGTCTATTCTAGTTATTCTGAAGGCTACGGTTTCTATTACATTTTTGCCCCAAAAGAGACCTCCTATGGCTATTCCAACGGCTCCCATTACTGATAGTAGTAGCATTGTGTGGTAATCTGGCATTTTACCAACTTTCATGGCTACTGTAACGTATGCCCCCGTGGCGTTTCCAACGTCATTTGCTCCAAAGGAGTATGCTGAGAAGCATAGTGATACTATTAGGATTATTGATATGGTTTGCTCTAACCTTTGCGTCCAGGGTTTTCCACTAAGGATTTTTGCTGTTAACTTGTATAGTGTGTATGATACTAATATTGCAGATATTGGTGATGTAATCCAGCTTATAACAACGTTCCGTAGTACATCATAATTCACTCCTGATAATCCATAGGCTGTCAAGCCATATCCTATGACGCTTCCAATTGTAGTGTGAGTTACTGAGACGTCCAACCCCTTATATGAGCAGTATAGAACCCATAGTGATGTTGCTATCGATATTGCAACTGCTCCAGCTATATCTATTTCGCTAACAACCCCCTTACCTATAGTTTTCATAACCATAAATCCCTGTGTTACAGCTCCCACAAACGTGAAGATTGCGAAAAGTGTTATGGCCTTCCTTATTGAAATAACCCCTGCGCCAACTGCACAGTCTGTTGGTGTTGCTGCGTCATTAGCCCCTAAACTCATGGAGAGGAGGAAGGATAGTGCTAGTCCAATTGCGAGTAGTATGGTTATTATGTCAAACAAGAGATTCAGCCTCCATCGCTTAAAACGTCATTCTCAGTCTTATTATCCATCAATTGTTTAAAACTCTTACTGATATTTAATGAGGGAAATTTTTATATCATGTTTTACCTCATCTATTTTTGAGTGGTGAATTTATTGGATTTTAAGCCAACATATTCTGCTATATGGTTTGGTAGGAAGCGTGAGTTAGAGGTTTTAAATATTGTTAAAGTCCATTTTGAATGTATCGTGTCAACAGTTTCAGCTTTAAGGGACCTTGTTTACGCTGTTTGTGATGGGAATTTCGATGAAGCTGATCGCATATTCAAAATTATATTTCAGAGGGAGAGGGATGCTGATGATGTTAAGGAGAAGATTCTATATGAGCTTTCTAAAGGGCCCTTCCATCCAGCGGATAAGGAGGAGATTATGCACTTAATTTTGACTTCCGATGATATTGCTTCAAATGCTAAGTCTGCTGGTAGAAAGTTTTGTATGGCTAGGGGGGCTGTGCTTCCAAAGGAGATTAGTGATGGTTTAAAGGTGCTTGCAGACCTCTCTTTCCAGATAGTATCCAAGCTTAGAGATGCCTTTGATGTTCTGATTAGGGATCCACGTAAAGCTATTGATGTTGCAGAGGAGGTGGAGAGGTTGGAAGAGAAGATCGATGATCATAGGGTTGGACTTATAATGATGATATTGAATTGGGGTGAAAATTATCCGAAGATTAGCAGGTGGATAATGATTAAGGAAGCTGTGGAGAATGTTGAGGCTGCTGCTGATAGATGTGAAGATACAGCTGATGTTATTAGGATGATAAGCATTTCAAGGGTCTAATTAAATTTATTAGTTTGTTCATACTATTCTTCTCTCTAAGGTATTGTGAAATCTATGGTGAATAGGATAGTTCCGGATACAAGTATATTGGTGGAGGGTAGACTTTCCAAGATTATTTTGGAAGAGGATATTAGAGGTGTTGAGATAATTATACCGAGGGTTGTCTTAGATGAATTGCAAGCTCAAGCTTCACATGGTAGGGAAAGTGGATTCAGGGGGCTTGATGAGATAATTAAGTTGAGGGGGATGGCTAAAGATAGGGGGATTAGCATCAATATTGTTGGTGAAATTGCATCTATTGATGATATTAGGATGGCTGGTACAGGTAGGATTGATGCGTTGATTAGAGATGTGGCTAAGAAGTATGATGCAACATTGTATACCATGGATTATGTTCAATCACTTGTGGCTGAAGCTGAGGGGGTTAAAGTTAGGTTTATTGGTTTAGATTCTATGTATACCAGTTTAAAGATCGAGGATTTCTTCACTAACGACACTATGAGTGTCCATTTAAAGGAGGGGGTTCCACCATATGCTAAGCGTGGTAGACCTGGAAGGTGGGTGCTCGTTAAGATTAGGGATCGTGTTTGTGAGAGGGCTGAACTTGAGCATCTCATTAGAGATATTCTTAGGAGATGCCACTCTAATGGTAATGCTTTCATAGAGATCGTTAGACATGGTGCAATGGTTGTTCAACTTGGAGATTATAGGATTGCTATAGCTAGACCGCCATTCTCTGATGGATTAGAGATAACAGCCGTTAGACCTATAGTTAAGGTTTCACTGGAGGATTATGCTTTATCTGATAGGTTGAAGAGGAGGCTTGCTGAAAGGGCTGAGGGTATACTTATATGTGGTCCTCCTGGAGCTGGTAAATCCACCTTTGCTTCAGCTTTAGCTGAATTTTATCGCTCCACTAAGAATGCCATAGTTAAAACCATGGAGTCTCCTAGAGATTTACAAGTTAGTGATGAGGTAACTCAGTATGCCCCTCTGGAGGGGGAGTTTTATAAGACTGCTGAAATCCTACTGCTCGTCAGACCTGACTACACAGTTTTTGATGAGTTGAGAAAGACTGAGGATTTCCAGGTTTTTGTGGATATGAGGCTTGCTGGTGTAGGGATGATTGGTGTGGTTCATGCATCTTCACCTGTTGATGCAATACATAGATTTATTGGTAGAATAGATTATGGTGTCATTCCACAGATTATTGACACGGTGATTTTCATTAAAGATGGATCTATCAAGAAGGTTTACGAATTGAATTTGGTTGTAAAGGTTCCTTATGGGATGACTGATGAGGATCTCGCTAGACCTGTAGTTGAGGTTAGGGATTTCGAGAGTGGTGAAGTTGAATATGAGATATATGCATTTGGTGAGGAAACAGTTATAGTTCCAATTAAAGGTGAAGCTAGAGGTAGACGTATGGAGAGGAGATTTAATGATTTATTAAGGTATATTAGGCGATTCGATTCTAATGCTGAATTAGAAGTTGTTTCAGATGATTATGTGATCGTTAAGGTTGATAGGGATGTCATTCCACGTATAGTTGGTAGGAATGGGGGTTTGATAAATAGCATTGAAAAGAGATTTAATGTTAGAATTGAACTTCAACCCAGAATTTCATCTTCAATGCATTCTGGTAGTGTTGATTACAGTTATCGTGAGACTAAGCGTAATTTGGTCTTCTATTTTGGTAAAGATTATGCTAAATGTAATATGGATGTTTATGTTGATGGTAAGTATGTGGGTTCATATAGATGTGATAAGCGTGCTAGGATTGTGTTTAATCTCTCCAGCGATGTTGGTAAATTTTTGAGTGAAGCTTTGAGGAATGGTTTAGATATTGGGTTTAAACCTTCCCAACAATAGTAAAAAGTAAAAAATGTTAATATATTTTCTGCAATAAACTATGTTTGATTAGCATGTCTGTTAGTGTGTCTGTTAGTGAGAGGATTTTCCCCGAAATTGGTGGTTTGAGGAGTGCTTTCATTAAGGGGTTTGCTGAGGAGATGAGACGTAGAGGACTTACAACTAAGGTTTCTAAGGAGAGGGGGTTTGACTTGATATATAGTGACATATTTGGTGAAGCTAAGATATATGTTATAGATGAAGGTGACTTTGTTAGGTTTGGATATAGGCTCAACGTCTCCGTATTACTATTCATATTGCTAGTTATTCTACCGCTAATTGAATTTAATTTAATAATATTGAGCGTTGGTGTAGCGGCGGTTTGGGCTATAAAAATAGTATTACTGAAATCCAACATTAATGAGTGTGCTCAAAACACTTACATTAAGTTAAGCTTCTCAGGAGGGGAGAAGGCTGAAGAGGCTGTGCAATCTAAACAACCTGAAGGGGTCGGGGATGCTGCTACCAATCCCATATCAAATAACCAGACATCTGATTGACGATTTCAACAATAAAATTTAAATTACACTAAGCTATAATGATGTTTACAGTAAATTCTTAGGTGTATGTGATGAGTGTAAAGGTAATGAAATTTGATGTTGAAAAGATGCAAGTTGCCTTAGCAACCGATGTTGGTAGCACTACTACAAAAGCTAGATTATTTAAGAAAGTGGATGGAGTTTGGAGATTCATATGTGCTGGTGAAGCCCCAACCACGGTTGAGAAGCCATTTGAAGATGTAACTATGGGGTTAAGGAATGCTATAACTGAAGTTGAGGAGCTAACTGGACATAAGCTACTTAAACCAGATGGTTCTGGTCTTATAATACCATATCAAGGGAATAATGTGGGTGTAGATCTCTACGTATCAACAAGCAGTGCTGGTGGTGGATTGCAGATGATGGTTGCTGGCGTCGTTAAGACAATGACTGCTGAAAGTGCTGAGAGGGCTGCTCTTGGTGCTGGCGCGATAGTTATGGATGTTATGGCAATAGATGATGGTAGACCTCCACACAAGAAGATTGAAAGGATGCGTTTCCTAAGACCAGACATGATTCTATTAGCTGGTGGAACTGATGGTGGAACTGTAAAGCATGTTGTGGAAATGGCTGAGCTTATAAAGGCAGCTGAACCTAAACCCAGATTTGGCTTAGGCTACAAACTTCCAATAGTTTATGCTGGGAATAGAGATGCACGGGAGCATATCAAGAAGACTCTTGGAGAGGTATTTGATCTAACCATTGTGGAAAATATAAGGCCTGTACTTGAGGTAGAAGTTGTAGAGCCTGCTAGAGATGCTATACACAGATTGTTCATGGAGCACGTCATGGCTCACGCCCCTGGATACCATAAATTAACTGAGTGGGTTATGGTTCCAGTCATGCCAACACCTGCTGGTGAAGGTATGATGTTTAGAACTATTGCAAAAATGTGGAACATTAATGTTTTAGGTGTTGGTTTAGGTGGAGCTACAACAAATGTTTACTCTGTTTATGAAGGGAAGTTTGTTAGAACTGTTAGTGCAAATTTGGGTATGAGCTATAGCATCACCAATGTTTTGAAGGAGGCTGGTGTAGCTAACATAATGAGATGGTTGCCATTTGAGATGGATGAGAGAGAGGTTAGAAATAGGTTAGCAAATAAGATGATTAGACCAACCACTTTACCTCAAACATTGGATGATCTACTTGTAGAACATGCTGTGGCGAGGGAAGCTATTAGACTTGGATTTGAACATCATAAATTGTTGGCTAGAGGTTTGAGAGGTGTTCAGAGGAGGAGAACTATTGCAGACATATTTGAACAATCCATGGAAACTGAAACATACATAAACATGATGAATATTCAGTTAATTGGCGGTACTGGAGGTCTCTTATCCCATACGCCGCGTAGACAGCAAGCTGCACTCATATTGATTGATGCATTCCAGCCAAAGGGTGTTACGAGACTTATGTGTGATAGCATCTTCATGATGCCACATCTTGGTGTTCTATCAACTGTTCATCCGAAGGCTGCTATGGAAATATTTGAAAGAGACTGCATTGTAAAACTTGGAACTGTTATAGCTCTTGATGGTCATGCCAAATCCCCCGGACCTGCTGTAAAAGTTACTGCTCATATGCCTGATGGTAGAACTGTGGAGAAGGTTGTGAATTATGGTGATATTGATAGGATACCTCTACGTGATGATGAAACTGCAACTGTTGTTATTGAACCAACTGGAGATTTCGATGTTGGTATGGGTCCTGGGAAGAAGAGGGAAGCTACAGTTTGGGGTGGGGCTGCTGGGATAGTTATAGATGCTAGGGGTAGGCCATTAAGACTTCCAGAAGACTTCCGTCAACGTAGAGAAGCATTATTGAGGTGGTTCAGAGCATTGAATGCATATCCAGAAATCATAATGAGCAAGGAGAAGATTTGAGGGAGGTGATGTAGATGTCCTCTCAAAGGTCCTCACAATCGGCACATGCATATACCCCTGGTTTAAGGATATCTGAGCTATATAGATTTAGAAAGACTAGAAGGCTACCTCTTCCAGGGGAGGTTCTTGTAAATAAGGGTGATAAAGTGAATTATCATGATATTGTAGCAAGAACTAATCTGCCAGGTGATATACAGATAATTAGTGCTGCAGCAATTTTGGGTGTTGAGCCAGAGGAATTACCATTATATGTTAAAAAGAAGGTTGGTGAACCTGTTAAGAAGGGTGACGTCATCGCAAGCTACAGAGCCTTCTTTGGATTACTGAAATCTGAAGTTAAATCACCAGTTGATGGTTACATTGAACATATATCTGAAGTGACTGGACAGATAATTGTTAGGGAGCCGCCAATACCTGTGGAGCTTGATGCATACATACCCGGAATAGTAACGGAAACTATTCCAAATGAAGGTGTAGTTATAGATTGTGCATCCACATTTATTGAGGGGATATTTGGCATTGGAGGCGAGAGACATGGTGAAATACTTGTAGCCGTTGACTCACCAAAAGACGAGTTAACATTGGATATGGTTTCACCAAAATGGAAAGGTAAACTTGTTGTTGGCGGATCTTATGCATCTGCTGAGGTTCTCAGGAAGGCTATGGAGATTGGAGCTACCGGGATAGTTGTGGGTGGCGTGGATTTCAAGGATATAAGAGATTTCCTTGGATACGAAATTGGAGTTGCAATTACTGGTAGAGAGGATATTTCTATGACTCTAATCATAACTGAAGGCTTTGGTAAGATTCCAATGGCTTCAAGGACCTTCAATCTATTTAAAGTTAATGAGGGTAGACTTGCATGCTTTGATGGTGCAACACAAATTAGAGCTGGTGTCATCAGACCTGAAATAGTTATTCCAAGAGATGATGTCGATCCACTATCACTACCATTGGAATCTGAAGTTTATGTTGGGGGTATGCAACCTGGAACTAAGGTTAGGGTTATTAGAGCTCCATACTTTGGGCAGCTGGCTAAAGTGGTAAACTTACCAATTGAGCTACAATTGGTTGAAACTGAATCTCCAGTGAGAGTTGTCGAGATAGAGTTACAAGATGGTAGAAGGGTTATAGTTCCAAGAGCTAATGTTGAATTATTTGAATGGTGAACATCACCATACAAAACCTATTTATTTAGCCTAAATTGTCCTTTAAACTTTTTTATTTAATAAATGGTTTTTATAAAACGAGTCAAGATTATCTGTAGCTTTTAAGGAAGAACTTTTTATCCCCGTAAATTCAGCGCTAAGTATATTATTTAAAAATGTTATCATAACCACATTTCTAGTTAGGATAAGTGGGGAAATTACATGTTCATAGATGATTTCAGTGAACTATCCAATCATATTATGGGAATCTTCAGGTAACATGTTACACAAAACATAACAGTACTTTAATGGTATGGAAATCTACTGATTATTGGAAGGACATTCTACATTAGCTAGTCTATTTTATTTAGCTCCAAACAATTACCCTTTTAAAGTTTTATTTCATTTAATTTATTTGTGATGTGTTATGGGGTTTAAGGTATTCATTTCAGCAGATCTTGAAGGGGTGTGTGGGGTTGTACATAGTGATCAAACAACTCCTGGTGGTAGGGATTATGAGCGTGCACGTAGATTGATGACAATGGAAGTTAATGCCGCAGTGGAGGGGGCTATTCTAGGTGGAGCTGAAGAGGTTGTGGTTAATGATTCTCATGGTTCTATGAGAAATATAATAATTGAAGATTTACATCCTAAAGCTAAACTGATAACTGGCTCCCCAAAAGTTCTATCGATGATGGCTGGTATTGATGAGACTTTTGATGCTGTATTCTTTATAGGTTATCATGCTAAGTTTGGTAGTTTTAACGCAATTTTGGATCATACGATCTCTAGTTTAGTGGTTCGTGATGTTTCAATTAATGGTTTAAGTGTAGGTGAAGTTGGAATTAATGCTGGTATAGCTGGATATTATAAGGTTCCAGTAGTTCTAGTTACCGGCGATTCAGCAGTTACGGATGAGGCTAAAAAGCTTCTTGGAAACGTTTTTACCGTTAAGGTTAAGGAGGCTTTGGGAAGGTATGCTGCTTTATGCCTTCATCCTTCTGAGGCACGTGAATTGATAAAGTCTACTGCTAAACGTGCATTGGAGAATATTCATTCATTTTCTCCATTCACCTTCAATCCACCAATAAAGCTTAATTTAACATTTGTGAATTCAGCTATGGCTGAGCTGGCAACCATGATTCCAGATGTTAGGAGGATAGATGCCTTAACTGTTGAGTATATTTCAGATGATTATTTGAAGTGTTTTAAAGTTTTACGCTCAATGATATACTTAGCTTCAACCTTGGTGAGGTAGCTTCCAGATGAATGTTAAAAGTGATTTCTTCCTAGATTACATTGGAAAGTTGAGGGATAGAGGGGTTGACTTAAACTATTTGGCTGAGAAGTATGGGACACCATTATACTTCATTGATGGCAATGTTGTTAAGCAGAATTATGAGAATTTGAGAAATGCCATACATGAAGTTTATGATAAATTTCTAATATGCTATGCATATAAAGCGAATACTTGCATAGCTTTACTAAAACTTCTAAATTCTCTTGGAGCTGGAGCTGAAGTTGTATCTGGAGGTGAACTTTATGCTGCTAAGCTTGCTGGTGTACCAATGGACAAAGTTGTATTTGATGGTGTATCTAAATCTCCAGGTGAACTTTCTTATGCAGTTTTTGAAGGTGTACTACTTATAAACATTGAGAATATCGATGAATTGTATTGGATAAATAAGTTTGCAGAAGAATTTAACATTAAGGTTTCCGTGGGTGTTAGGGTTAACTTTGATATTCCCACAAAAACTCATAGTAATATTAGTACTGGTGCTAGGATTCATAAATTTGGTTTAAATGTTGAAAATGCTTTTAAAGCTTACAGTTTAGCTTCAAAATTGAGTCATGTTCATGTTGCTGGTATACATGTACATATTGGTTCTCAGATAACTGATATTCAACCATACAGTATGGTTGTAGATAAAGTTTTATCATTTTGTACTGAGCTTAAGAAACTTCTTGGATTGGAATTAGAGATTATAGATTTGGGTGGAGGATTTGGAATCCCATACTCAATTGAAGACTCTGTATTCCCATTGAATGATTATTGTAAGGTAATTGAGAAATTGGAACATGCTTCTAAGGAAATATTCACTTCACAACCTCTACTGATAATTGAACCTGGAAGGTTCATTGTTGGAAATGCTGGTATACTACTGACTAGGGTTAATTATGTTAAGGAGAATTATGGTGTCAAGTGGGTTTTAGTGGATGCTGGTATGAATGATCTAATTAGACCAGCATTGTATGGTGCTCATCATCCAATATACAATTTATCTTCCAATGAGGATATTGAAATTTACAATGTTGGTGGACCTGTATGTGAGAGTTCTGATGTTTTCGGATTTGATGTTAAATTGAATAGAGTTAAGCGGGGGGATTTATTGGCTATAATGAATGCTGGTGCATATGGATTCTCCATGTCAAGTAATTATAATAGTAGACCTAGACCTGCAGTGATAATGTATTATGATGGGGAAGTTAAATTGGTTAGAAGGAGGGAAAGTTATGCAGATCTATTTTCACATGAAATCTTTTAGGGTATTCTCATCAACTCTACTTTTACATCTCCATCAATGTTGATAACTGAATAGTAGCCGTACATTAGTGGTCCAGGATTCACTACTATCGTCTCATGCGCTTTATCTAAACCTCTAGCTTCATGTATATGTCCGCACACGTTTAGTACTGGTTTGTACTTCTCTATGATCATCCTCAAACTCTTACTGCCTACATGTTCTCCAAAACCTAACTCATCAACTTTAGTATTGTATGGTGGGTTGTGTGTTACCAGTATCACTCTCCTCCCACACTTAATTCTACCCATTAATTTCTCCAACATTTCAAGTATATTTTCTTCACTTAATTCGAATGGTGTGTTGAATGGACCTTTTAAAGCTCCCCCTATACCTGTAATAATGTATCCATTGAATTCCACAACTTTTTCATGTATACAAACAGCATTTTCAATATTTACTTCTTCACATATCTTAGGGTCATCCATATTTCCAGGTACGTAGAACACTTTTATCCCAGCACTAGTTAATGTTTTTATGATTTCATGTGCTTCTTCAATGGACTTATATCTTGAAATATCTCCAGCTAAGAGTATTGCTTTAACTCCTTCTCTTTTAATTATTTCAGTTATTCTTAATGCTTGATTTACTCTTCCATGAACATCGGTTATAGCTATAATCTTCATTTTAACTCATCTCCCCAGATTAATTCACCAATATTCCTCTGAGCTTCCATACCCATCGACTTCAATAAACTCTTAAATTCTTCACTCTTTAATATGTTTATAAACTCTTTTATAACAATTTTACCTAAACTCTTCTTATTTATTATGAAATCGTATTCTTCATCTTTTAATGGTATGAAGTCTAAGTCGTATTGTATTGCAACTGTCTTTATCCCTATTCCCACATCTACTCTTGAGAGTTTTATGGCTATGGCTACTGAGGAGTGTGTTTTAGCTTCAATATTGTAACCTTTTATCTTTTTCTTAATATTTTCGAAGGATTCCATTCTTTTCTCTGCAATGGATTTTAACATGTAGTCTAGGAGTATCCTTGTTCCCGATCCTCTATTCCTGTTTATCATTTTCACGTCTTCCCTAAGCAGATCTTCTACTCCAATTATCTTCTTAGGGTTACCTTTAGCCACTATCAAGCCTTGCATCCTCTTATACCCTCTAATCAATACTGCATTTTTCACATTCATTTCTTCTAGTATTGGGATGTTGTACTCCATGTTTTTATCATCAAGTATGTGTATTCCAGCTATGTCTGCTTCACCATTAATTAATGCAATTAAACCATCCATGGATCCTGATGGTATGAACTTAATCCTATACCCTTTTGCCTCCAAAATCTTAATTATTTCTTCAAGTGCTGGGCAGTGGCTTCCAATAATGGTTGCATCTGGGATTTTTATGTCTCTTGAGAATAGTTTTGCACTGTACTCTTCTCCTTCCTCTACATATTCTGTTGAATCTTTTGTAACTATATATCCATCAGCCCTCTTCAATGTGGCTATGGCTCCACTATGCTCTATTAATGGGTATCCAATGTATTTGCCTTCATCGTTTACTATTATGCTTATTGGTATTAGATTTTCTCTCCCCCTCTCACATTTAATTCTCCTTGCAATTTTCACTTTTACCTCATATTCCTCTGGCTTCCTTCTCCCAGTTAGCTTAGCAATTATGGGTTTCACTATTAGGTTGTATATCATTAATGCTGAGACAGGCCATCCTGGTAAACCTATGATGAGTTTTCCATTTATTATGGCTATCACAGTCGGTTTCCCTGGTTTCGTTTTTAATCCATGAACTAGTATCCCTGGACTACCCATCCTCTCCAAGACTCTATACACTAAATCTCCAATTCCAGCTGATGTACCTCCAGAAATTAGTATTAGATCTGATTTCTCCATAGCTTCCATAATTTTACTCTTTATTTCATATTCATCGTCAGCTACTAATCCGATGGATACTGGTATCCCGCCATCTTCGATTACCGAGCTGGATATGCTATATGTGTTTATATCGTAGATCTTGTATGGGGCGAGTTTCGTTCCAGGTTTTGTTAGTTCGCTTCCAGTAGATATTATTGCCACCTTTGGCTTTCTATAAACCTTAACTTTATGTCTTCCAAGAGCAGCTAAAACCCCTATCTCCCTTACTCCAATTATTTCTCCAATCCTCATTATAGTTTCTCCAAGGGTTAGATCCGATCCTGCTTGAGCAATATTCTCTCCAATACCTACAGGTTTGTATATGAGTACGTGTTCACCAACTCTACGTGTATATTCAATCATTACCACTGCATTTGCACCTACTGGTATTGGTGCTCCAGTAGATACTTCTATGGCTTCACCACTATTCAGTTCAATTTTCGGTTCTTCTCCAGGTTCAATTTTACCTATAACCCTAAGTTTAACTGGATTATCCTCATTTGCATTGTATGTTTCTTCAGCTTTCACAGCATATCCATCCATAGTTGCTCTATCGAATGGTGGTAGATCTATATTTGCAGTGATATCTTCAGCTAACACTCTTCCACTTGCTTCTGTTAAATCAACTTCTTCAACACCTAATGGTTTTAAAGCTATGTTATCTTCAACTATTTTGAGTGCTTCTTCTATGGATAGTAGTTTGTGGAATATCTTTCTAATATTCATCAACCCCCCTTAACAGAGTTACTTCCACGATGTCTCCTTCCTCGTATCCTTCTACGTTTTCTGGTATAACCACTATTCCTGTGGCTTGAGTTATTGATGATAGTAAGCCTGAACCTGTAAGTCTTAATGGTATTGCTATGTATTCACCATTCTTCTTCAAAACCTTAACCCTTAAATATTCTCTGGATCCAAGTTGAGAGGCAATCCTCCTATCCATTCTGGCTTTAATTTTTGGTTGTGGTGGAAACTTTATGCCACATATTCTTTCCATAACTCTCCTAACGAAATTTTGATATCCTGTTAATGCTGCTACTGGGAATCCTGATAACATGACTATTGGTTTTCCTTTGACTATTGCCATAGCTGTGGGCTTTCCAGGTCTCATGGAAACTCCATGGAATATTATTTCTCCACCTATCCTCCTTATTGCACTTACAGTTTTATCGCTTCTGCCTATGGATGTTCCTCCTGTGGTTATTATAATGTCGCATTTGGGTAGTGCGTTCATGATCTTTTCACATATCTTGTCTTCATCATCCTCCACTACACCGAGATCTAATGGTACTCCGTAATCTTCTAGTATCATCGCTTTAAGCATTACTTTAGTGCTATTCCATATTTTGCCTTCTTCAATGCTTCCTCCAGGTTCTATAATTTCAGATCCTGTTGAAAGTACACCGATTATTGGTTTCCTTAAAACCTTAACTTTCAAAATGTTTACTGAGACTAGTACTGCAATATCCCATGGCTTTATTATAGTCCCCTTCTTCAATATGATATCCCCCACCTTTATATCCTCTCCCATTAATGACACATTCTTCCATGGATGTACTTGTGAGTATACCTCAATGTATCCATTAATTCTCTTAGTTTCCTCGTATGGGATAACTGCATCTGCACCTTTTGGAATAGGGGCTCCCGTGGATATCTCTATGGCACATCCAGGTTTCAGTTCAATTTCCGGGGTCCTCCCCACATCTATGCATCCAATAACTTTCAGTATTATGGGGTTTTTTATTGAAGCTGACGTTGTATCTTCAGCTTTCACAGCATATCCATCCATTGCAGCTCTAGTGAATGGTGGTACATTTATCGGTGATATTATGTCTTCATAGCATATTCTGTTCACAGCTTCTGAAATTTCGATTTCCTCATAACCTTCCACTTTATAGGTTACCCTTTCATCTATCAACTTTAATGCTTCATCGACCTTCGTTAATGTTTTGAAGCTGCTAAGTATGCTCATGAACCCCTTCTAATATCATGACTCTTTAACTTAATATTTCTATTCCATCGATCTGCCAATAGTGTATTTTAGCTTCAAATGAGTCATGTTTTATTGTTATTGAACCATCTTCATTCAGTTTTGATATGTAAGCTTTTACCCTTCTACCATTAACTTTTAACTCAGCTTCTCTTCCCACTAACATATCTCTTCTAATCCATTCCTCCATTATTTCTTTAAATGGTTTCTTCAAATTTTCGTAAACTTCTTTTACAATCTCTTTAAGTAGCTCCATTAAATTATGTTCTTCTCCTGTTTCTATCTTTATTGATGTGGCTTTACTTTTTATTTCCTCAGGGATTTCATTTATATTTACATTTAACCCTACCCCAATCAATACTGCTTTTACTTCTTCTCCCGACATTAATACTTCACATAGTATTCCGCCAACCTTCCTTTTCCCAATGTATAGGTCATTTGGCCATTTGAGATTGACGTTTACTTCAGTATTTTTCTCTACGGCTTTTGCTGTTGAGACTGCTACTATCATTGGGAGTGTAGATAAATTTGCTTTCACATTTCTTATGACCATTGTAAACCATAATCCCCCTTCAGGGGATAGCCATATATCCCCCTTCCTACCATACCCTGCACTTTGCCTTCTTGCTACTACAATGAAATCTTCAGTTTCCTTTTCACATAATTTTCTAGCCATGTTTTGTGTTGAATCAACTTCGTCTAATACTATTATTTTCATTTTTGCACTATATTGATCATCTGGGTTACTTCAATATTGTTTTCTAAAAGTTTCTCTCTTAAGTTTGATGTTATTTTTACAGCTCCTGGGGTGTCTCCATGTATGCATATTGTTGTTATTCCCCCTATTTCTAATTCCTTTCCAGTTATGGTTTTAACTTTCCCATACTTAATCATATTTATAGCTCTTTCAACTATTTCATTGATATCCGTTATCACCGATCCCCTCATACTTCTTGGGGCTAGTGATCCATCATCAAGGTATGCTCTATCTGCGAAGGCTTCAATGGCATATTTCAATTTACGTTTTCTTGCTACTTCGATCATTTTGGATTTTGCAAGTCCAACTAGTATTAGTTCTGGATTATATCTTTCTATAGCTTCTGCTATGGCTTCTGCTATTGAATCGTCAACTGCAGCTTTATTGTATAATGCTCCATGGGCTTTTACATGAGCTATTTTTGCATTCTCCGCTTTTGCAAATGCATCTAGTGCACCTATTTGGTATAGCATGTAGTTTATTACGTCTTCTACTTCCACTTCAATCCATCTTCTTCCAAATCCCAGTAGATCTGGTAATCCTGGATGTGCACCTATCTCTACATTATATTTTAATGCCATTTTCACGGTTTTCCTCATTATATTTGGGTCTCCAGCATGGAATCCACAAGCTATGTTTGCTGATGTTATGTATGGCATTATTTCCTCATCTGATCCTAATTTGTATCTCCCGAAACTTTCTCCCATGTCACAATTTAAATCTACTCTGAACTTCATATTGTTCTCCAGAATTTCTCTATGTCTATAAATTAAATATTTATTTTTATTACTAGATACTTTGTTTTTAGACATACTTTGATTAAAAGGTTTGAGATTGGATTTGAAATTCCATTGGGAAAGATCTCTGAGTATTTGTCTTTCGTTGAGAGTAGAGTGAAGGAGTGGTATAAGTATACTTTAAACTCCATTGGTATTGATGGGAATAAGCTTCTCTTTACCATTAAGTATGGTGAATCTATTGTTGAAGCAACCCTTATTGGGGCTTTTCACCCGGAACTAATATTATCTTATGATCCTTCACTGCCATATGAATACATTTTAAACATAGTTTTAAACGTAAATTACTTTACTAACGAGTTTTATTCTATGGTTAGGGAAGGGAGTTTAATTCTGGTTTTTGTTCCAGGTTTGCCTGTTGTGCCAGTCAAGTTAATGAGTCCATTTAAAAGGATTTTGTATGGCATTTTTACTGGGAGTTTAGCTGTAATGTTTGCAATATCTCTCTTGATTGGAGTCTTCTTCTTCCTTTTCATGGGATACTATGCTCCTCTAGGTATAGTTTCATTTCAATTGATATTATTTATTTTATCGCCAAAGATACTTTCAAATTTGGGTGATTGGCCAATTGATGAAGTTCATGGTGAAATATATATTGTGAGTTGCCATTACCCATTAAATGTTTTCCGTGAAATAACTTCTAAGAGGTGGAGTGAAGTTATAAAAGTTAAGGAGCACATATATCATGAAACTTTTGGGAGAGGGGGTATCCCTACACCTGAAATTGTTTCAAAAATTTTGAAGATTTTTAATTTTGATTGTCCTGTAGAGAATATTAGGGTTAAGTATGTACCATTACATAAATTGATAGTGGAGGTTTGTGAGAAACTTAACATTAAACCTCCTAAGGTGGTGTTATCCAATACTATAATTGCGAATGCTGGTGTTTCTGGTCCAAATATCAAGAATGCATTATTCATAATAACTTCTGGATTGCTTTATAAGTTGAGTTATGAGGAGATTAAGGCTGTTTTAGGACATGAGTTGAGTCATTGTATACGTAGAGATCCATTGGCATTGTTTGTATTAAGTAATTTGGAATACGTGTCCAGAGTCTATATACTACTTTCAACAATTATATTCCCATTAGATTTATTATACTTCCTTTTTGCCTTAACTATGTTATTCTTTATAGCTAAATTCTTCGAGGCTAGGGCGGATTTGGATTCATACATGATTCTAGGTTCTGGTGATCATCTTGCTAATGCATTGATAAAAGTAGCTTTCTTTTCTGCTTTCACCGAGCGTTATAAGGCTTATAGGCTTAGGAGCTGGTTGAGGTGGAATCCACATCCCCCAGTTTACTTTAGGATTTTGAGACTTGGCTCGCTTAGGGAGAATTTAAAATTTAAACATCCATTGATACAGTCTATTAAGGATTGTATTAATGGTTTTATATCCAGCTTCTAATTCATTAGACTACTTTCTTTACTATGTCCTTCTCCTCTATCTTTAACCCTGCTTCTACTGGGCAATCAATTTTCACATTTTCCCTCCATTTATCCCCAACAACTACCAATGCGAAAACTCCTTCCACTCTACCTTTATTTTTCTCAACAAGTCTTACTATTGCGTTTAGAGTTCTTCCAGTTCTTATTAAATCATCTACTATTAAAACTTCATCTCCATGCTTTATACACCCCTTTGGTATGTATAATGTCTTCATTTCCGAAGATCCTCCTGGATGATATGATGTTTCCACAAAATCTTTTATTCCAACTTCCTTTGCATCTTTTGCAACTATTAGCTCTTTCTCCATGTTTACAGCTATCTCTGTGGCTAATGGTATTCCATTTATGGCTGCAGTAATCACCTTTTTAATCTTCTTTGAAGAGAATTTCATTACGGCATATTGTGAAGCCAGCTTTATTATGTACGGATTATATACTATTTTGGTTAGGTTTAGTAGACCATCTGGTGTATACTCTATTTTGCTTTTTATGATTGAACTTAAACTCTCTATATTTTCAAGTTTCTTCCAGAGTTCTAGGGCTGTTTCCCCTCCGGGTAGCACTGACCCCTTAACGTATCTACATAAAACTGATTCTGGTAAACCTGTTAAGTTTGATAGTTGCTTATATGAGTACTTGTCTTTCAGCAATCTAAGTCTTTCAATCACCATTAATCTTAGCTTTAAATCATCATATCTACCCAAATACTTTGTCATAACTTATTCCTCTCATTATTGTCTAATTTGGTTGTGTCAATCCTACTATATTTGGTGGTTTAATTTAAAATGTTTACGTAACATTTATTTATAGCGTTACTTTAACACTTCCCCAGTATCCATGTACCATAAGTATAAGTCCAATATTCCTGGTTCCACATTCAATTTCATGGAAATCTCTTTGATTAACTTCTCGAGTTCCAAGTATCTTTTAATAGTTAATTTTCTCTGCTCTATTTTTGTGATACCATATTTTGAAAGTACTTTAAGTATATGTCTATCTATTATGGCGTAATCGAAGTATCCCATGTTTCTTAAGAAGTGACTTGATTCTTTAATTCCTAATCCCTTTACGTTCCTTCTAAGCCAATCTCTTCTCTCATTAGGATCTAAGGTTTTTTCAATAGCTTCTTTAATCTCTTTTATTTTTCCTCTGGCTTCAAATATGTATTCAGCTCTCTTCCTTGGATATCTGTACCCACTAATTTTCAGAATTTCTTCAATGTCTTTTGTGGAACCATTAAATAATTTCCCACTTTTTGTTAATGCTTCAATGCATTTTAACCCTGATTTTGCGCTGGTATTCGCTACAAGTATGCAGTATGCTAGTTCAGTTAGCCATACTCTTTCATCTCCAAATCTGTTTTTAATAAACTCTTTCCTCCTAGAATCTATAATCTCTTTTACTTCGCTGTTCATCATTATTGCGTTTAAGTCTTGTATCAAGTTTTCCTCCATACTCATCATCCCAGTAATCTATTAGCAGATTAATTAACTTTTAATTACGTAATGTTTATCTCCGTATTATCTTACATTGAATTTGGTGTATAATTTTGGATTTTGCTGTTGAGGTTGAGCGTTTAAATAAGTTTTATGGTAAGTTTCATGCATTGAAGGATGTAAGTTTTAATGTTAATTCTGGTGAGATTTATGGTTTGATAGGTCCGAATGGTGCTGGGAAGACTACAACTCTTAGGATTATTGCAACATTGCTTTCTCCATCATCTGGTGTTGTCAAGGTTTTTGGGATGAATGTTGTTAATGATGCTGATAAGGTTAGGAGGATTATAAGTTATCTTCCTGAGGAGGCTGGTGCATACAAGTATTTGACTGGGTATGAGTACTTGAATTTTATGGCTTCACTTTATGTTAAGGATAAAGCTGAAGTTAAGAAGCTCATTGAGGAAGCTGAGTTAATATGTGGTTTAAATGGTAGGTTGAAAGATAAAATTGGAACTTATAGTAAGGGTATGCTTAGAAGACTCCTTGTTGCTAGGAGTTTGATGATTCGTCCAAAACTTGCCATTCTAGATGAGCCCACGGCTGGTTTAGATGTCATTCATTCACAGTATGTTAGGAGGATAATCAAGGATTACGCCAAGAGGAATAATGTAACCATGATAATATCGAGTCACAATATGCTTGAAGTTGAATATTTATGTGATAGGGTTGCATTGATTCATGAGGGTAGAATAATTTTGGAGGGTTCTCCATCGGAGCTTAAAAACAAGTTTTCCGCAAGTAATCTCGAAGAAGTTTTCTCGAAGGTGGTCAAACTTGCATAGCGTTTTGATCGTAATTTTGAAGAAGGAAGTTAAGGAAATGCTTAGAGATCCAAAGATACTTATTGGCATGATAATTGCACCAGTGCTAATAATGGGTGTTATGAGTGGAGTTATGAATTTCGTTATGTCTTCAGCTAAAGAGGCTGTTTTGAATCCAAATGTGATCATAGTAGATTATGATAATAGCTTGCTATCCAATGTTGTGACTAGTTCGTTAACTTCCTCATCTGGTGGGAAGGTGATGGTGATCGGAGATATGAGTGTTTCAAAGGCTATTGAATTGGCTCTGAAAGAAGACTTCTTTATTGTAATGGTTATTCCAAAAGGGTTTGGATACAACGTTTCCATTGGTAGACGTGCAATTGTGGAATTGTATACTGTAATGAAGAGTTTAAGTATTTCTGAGGGTGGTGCTTCCAGTATGCCTTCAAGTATAATCGAATTTTTGAATAGTGAAATTGTTAGGGAGCGTATAAGGGAGGTGGCTCCAAATATTGACCCAGAAGTCTTTCTTAAACCGATTAGTAGGGTTGAGTATTCTGTTGTGAAGGGTAAAGTGATTAATGTTCCTCCCCAAACTGTTTTCAGTGTTGTTATGTCTCAATCGGTCTTTATCCCAATAATTATAATGATAATCTTCATTACTGCCATGCAGTTTGCATCTACTTCCATAGCTTTGGAAAAGGAGTATAAAACACTTGAAACCCTACTAACACTTCCAGTAAGTAGATTTACAATTTTGTTAGCTAAGCTTATGAGTTCAGTAATGCTTGCAGTTTTAGGTTCAGTATCCTTCATGTTTGCATACATGTACTATTATACTTCTGTAACCTCTTTTGGTCTCCCAACTATTAACTTGTCACTTAGTGATATTGGGTTGACGATGACTCCAATTGGACTTTTACTTACAGGTTTAACGTTGTTTCTAAGTATGGTTTCATCGTTGGTGCTGGCATTATTGATAGCAGTTTTCGCTGAGGATGTTAGGAGTGCTCAGACACTTGTGGGTTACTTGTACTTCCTAATGATAATTCCAATGATGGTATCCATGTTTACCGACGTTAGCTCTCTCCCAATGCTTCTTCAAATCCCACTATACCTCATACCATACACTTATACGTTGGCTTCTCCAAGAGCTGCCTTACTGGAGAACTATGGTTTCCTAGTTATTGGGATAGTGTATATGGTTGTTTTCTCCATAGCTGTACTGTATATTGCATCGAAATTCTTTAAGAGTGAGAAGGTTTTGACGGCTAAAATATCTTTTAGGAGATCTAGACGTTAATTTTGGAAACTGTTAAATAAATGAAACTGTTAAATAAATTTTACAAACATATTATAAGTGTCTGTTATGACTGTGAGGAGAGTGTCTGATAGGGTTTATTGCTTGAGTTATGATGATAAAGATTTAGATTTGTTTGAATCTTTGTGGCCATTACCATTGGGTGTAAGTTATAATTCATATGTCATTTTTGGTGATGAGAAGATCATCTTATTAGATACTGTTTCTCAAAGGTTCTCTGAAAGGTTTATTGAGGATTTGAAGGGTTTGGTGGATTTAAAGAGCATTAATTTCCTAGTTTCACATCATTTGGAGCATGATCATAGTGGATCTATAACTGCATTTCTAAGGGAAGCTGTAAATTGCAAGATTCTATGCTCTCCATTTGCTGTTAATTTACATAAAGTCTTCTTCAATTTAAGTGAAGGTATAGTTACAGCAGTTAATGATGGTATGTCGATGGATATTGGTGGAGATATTTTGACGTTTTACTTAACTCCATGGCTTCATTGGCCTGATACCATGATGAGTTTCCTTAATTTTGAAGGGGTTTTATTTAGTTGTGATGCTTTTGGGTCTTTTGGAGCTTTAAATGGTAAGTTGTTTGATGATGAAATTGACTTAGAAATTTACTTGGATGAAGCTAAGAGATACTTCTCAAACATAGTTGCAGGTTACCGTGAACATGTTATTAAAGCTGTGGAGAAGCTTTCAAGTTTAGGTTTAAATTTCAAGATAATAGCTCCTTCTCATGGGCCAATCTACAAGTTTAATCCACGTTTAATTGTGGATAAGTATGTTTCATGGAGTAAACCTGAATTTGAGGTTAAAGTTGTAATGATTTATGGTTCAATGTATGGTTATACGAGGATTTTGGTTGAGGCTATTTGTGGGGGCATTGAATCTACTGGGGTTAAGGTGGCTTTGTTTGATGCTTCAAGAGTTAATGTGAGCTTTATACTTAAGGAGGTTTTAGATGCTCCTGTACTAGTTTTTGGTACACCAACCTATGATGCTAATGTCTTTCCAAATATTCTGAATGTCTTGAATTTCATTGAGGTTAAGAAGCTTGGGGTTGGCCGGTATGCTTCAATATTTGGGTGTTATGGTTGGGGTCCATCTGCTTACCCTATTCTGATGGGTAAACTTAAGAATATGGGTTTCAATGTCGTTGAACCATTCCTTACAGTTAGGGGTTTACCTTCATCTTATGATCTAGATAATGCAAAGAAGTTTGGTGTTAAGATGGGTGAGTTGGCTTTAAAGTTTAAAAAGTAATTGTGATTGCCTTTATGTGGATGGGGGCATCGTTACACTTCTATTCTCTCATTTCTTTGAATGCTGTTTCGAGATCTTCTATGAGGTCTTCTACGTCTTCAATTCCTACAGAGAATCTTATCAGGTTGTCCCATATTCCCATTCTCTCCTTTTCCTCTTTTGTTAGTGGTTTGTATGGTGGCATGCTTGCTGGATGAACTATTAGTGATTCTGTTCCTCCTAGGCTTACTGCTAAGGCTATTATCCTTAAACTTTTCAAGAACTTCCTAACACCCTTTAAATCTGTTTTAAGTTGGAATGATATCATTCCACCATAACCTTCATTTCCATATGGTGTTCTCATTTGTTTCTTGGCTATTTCATGTCCTTCATGATCTTTTAATCCCGGGTAGTATGTTTTCTCCACATCTTCTTTCTCGGATAGGTATTGTGCTATTTTCATTGCATTATAATTGTGTTTCTCCATTCTTAAGTGGAATGTTCTTATGCTTCTCAATAGTAGCCATGCGTCGAATGGGCTTGGCACTCCACCACTACTTATTAGGTTAGCTCTCAATTTATTGTAGATTTCTTCATTGTTTGTTACTATTGCTCCACCTATAATGTCGCTATGTCCCCCTATGTATTTGGTGGTGCTATGAACAACTATGTCTACACCCATCTTTAATGGTCTCTGATTGTATGGGGATGCAAAGGTGTTATCTACTACAACTATTACTTCGCTATTTTCATCTTTAACTATCTTACATACCTCTTCTATATCCACTATCTTCAATAATGGGTTTGTTGGTGTTTCAAAGTATATCATTTTAGTTTCTCTACTTATATTTCCCATTAGATTTTCAGTTTTTGTTAGATCTATGAATTTCACTTTTACACCGTATCGGCTGTATGTTGTTTTCATCAGGTTTATGGTTGTGGCGTAAAGTGATTCCATAGTTATTATTTCATCACCAGGTTTCAGTAGTCTCAATACTGTATCTATTGCAGCCATCCCTGAAGCTGTTGCTATTGCATATTCCCCCTCTTCTAATGTTGCTATCTTCTTTTCAAGTCTCTCGATAGTGGGATTTCCAAGTCTTGTGTATACATACTTGTCTTTTATTTCTGGGTCCTTTTGTCTAAAGGTTGAGACCATATATATTGGCGGTACAACTGCTCCCGTATAGTCTGGCTCATTTCCAATCCATACAGCTTTAGTACCATATCTCATGACTAAATGATTGTCAATTTTAGGAATTAAAGTTTTATTTTAATTATGCTCTTTCATCTTTATGGTGTCTATTTGAATTTTCGTGGTGTACTTTTCGATTTAGATGGAACGTTAATCCGATATTCTGTTGATAGAGTTAATCTAACAAGGGATATACTTAAAAGTTTGAGGAAGTTCAACATTTATTTTCAAATATACTCAGAAGCTGATTACCCAATATCGATGGTTAGAAAGACTATTAGAGTACTTGAAGGAATGAAGGTTCCAAAATGGTTTATTGATAATGTCTCATCAACTCTATTTAGAATTATAGAGTTCTATGAGGTTGAGGCTTCGAATAGAACTAGCTTGATTGAAGGTGCATATGAAGCTTTGAGCTTTGTTAAGAGTATTGGGTTTAAATGTGGCTTGATAACGTTGAATAGTCGTAGATCTACAGAAATAGTTTTGGATAAATTCAACTTGAAAAACTTCTTTGATGCTATAGTTACTAGGAATGATGTTAAAAACTTCAAGCCTCATGTAGAACATTTAGTGAAAGCCATAAGCTTAATGGAACTAAATCCCACTGAAGTTATAGTTGTTGGCGATAGCATTATCGACATAATTCCAGCATTAGCTTTAAATGCCTTCCCGGTAGCTGTGAAGACGGGTGTGAGGAGTGAGGATGAATTGAGGTCTGCGGGTGCAAAGATCGTATTAAATAGTATTGCAGAATTTCCAGGTTGGCTTCAAAAATTCCTATACAATTGAATACTTCCCATCATAAATTTCTATGTTAAATTGTTGACTCTCATTTAATAAGTGTGTTGTATATTTGGAAATTTTGATTATTTAAGTTTCAAGTTAAATTTAGATTTTCAGAATTTAACTCATCAAACGTAAATCTTTTAAACATTTTACAACATAACTTTTATATCTCCAATGTGAATTTGTGGGGGGTTTAGTATGTTGGATTTGAAGGGTAAATTGCTTCGTTTAGTTGATGAGCTTTCAAGTGAAATGATTAAGTTAAGTGATTCTATACATGCGAATCCTGAGCTTGGGTTTAAGGAGTATTTTGCATCTAAACTTTTGTCAAGTAAATTGGAGGATTATGGGTTTAATGTTGAACGTGGAGTTGCTGGATTAGAGACATCCTTTGTTGCTAGGAGGATTTGTGGTTCTGGTGGTCCTAAGATAGCTTTCCTTGCTGAGTATGATGCTCTCCCCAGTTTAGGTCATGCATGTGGTCATAATATAATTGGAACTGCAGCTGTGGGTGCTGGTATAGCTTTAAGTACAATTGCTATTGAAGCTGGTTTGAATTGTGAAGTTATGGTTTTTGGTACACCGGCTGAGGAGGGTGCTGTAGATAATGCTGGTGGCAAGGTTTTAATGATTGATGAGATTTCTAAAGCTGATGTGGCTTTAATGATTCATCCATCTGATAAAGATTCCCTACGCTACAAATCTCTTGCTAGGGAAGCTTTTAAAATAGAGTTTTTCGGTAAAGCTGCACATGCAGCTGCAGCTCCACACAAGGGTATTAATGCTCTTGAAGCTCTTATACTGACCTTCGTATCCATAAATGCTTTGAGACAGCATCTGGTTAAGGGGACTTTGATTCATGGGATAATTGAACATGGTGGCGTATCTCCAAATATAATTCCAGACTATAGTTGTGGGAGATTTTACGTTAGGGCTGAAGATATAAATTACCTCATGGAGGTTGTTGAGAAGGTTAAGAAGTGTGCTGAAGGTGCATCACTACAAACTGGAGCAAAATACAAGTTCACGAAAACTGCTAATACCTATGCAAATTTCATACCAAACCTAACATTAATTAAAGTTGCAATAGAGAACTTCAAATATGTTGGGGTTAAACCCCCATCATTGGAAGAGATAATGCAAGTTGAAGATGTTGGATCCACAGATTTTGGTAATGTTAGTCAAGTAGTTCCATCTTTAGAGATAAATGTGGCTATAGTTCCACGGGGGACTCCTGGTCACTCTGTGGAGTTCGCTAAGGCTGCAGGTTCTGAGGGTGGACATAGAGGGCTCATATTGGGAATCAAACTCTTAGCTTTAACTGGCCTCGACCTAGTAATTAACCAGAATTTGATTGATGAAGCTAAGAGTGAACTTAAAACTAGAAAGCTTGGGGTTAAAGTTTAATAATCTCTCTTCACAAATCCAATCATTAAATCATTTACATTTGTTTCAGTTATCCCAGTAATTATTAAGCTTCCTCCAAGCTTCTTAAAGTAATTGTATGTATCATTCCTCCTTAAGTATTCATCTTCATTTAGACCCATACTCCTAGCTCTATTTATTGTTTCCCAATCTATTATGGCTCCAGCTGCATCTGTATTTCCATCTATCCCATCACTTCCCATTGATGCGAATGTTATCCCTTTGTATCCACTTATTGTTTTTGCAACGCTCAAGGCTAATTCTTGATTTCTACCACCAATACCCTCACCTTTAACTGTAACTGTTGTTTCTCCTCCTGCAATTATTGTTGCTGGGGGTTTTACTGGTATCCCATTTTCATGGGCTTCAATCAGTATCCCCCCAATAACTTTTCCGATTTCCCTAGCTTCCCCTTGTATTCTTGATGATATTATTATCGAATTGTAACCCATTTTAACGGCTTTTTCATTTATGGCTTTTAGAGTTTGCATATTGTTTGATATCACTATATTCCTAACTTTATTGAATACTTCCATGTTGAAATTTTTATCACCTTTCATCATTGCATTCTCTATATGCTTTTTAACACTGATTGGCACTTCATTCCATATCCCATATCTCTCCAAAATCTCCTTAGCCTCTTTTGCTGTGGATTTATTTGGGGCTGTGGGTCCTGAGGCTATTACTTCTATGTCGTCACCTATAACATCTGATATTATTAGTGTTAATGCTCTTGATGGATAAATGTATTTCGCAAATAATTTTCCCCCCTTAACTCCACATATCTGTTTTCTCACAGTGTTTATCTCTTTTATGTTTGCTCCACATTTCAATAGCAACTTATTTGTTTCAATTATGTCTTCTATTCTCACATCGTTTTCAGGTATTGTTAGTAATGAAGATCCTCCACCTGATATTAAAACTATTACTAAATCTCTTTCATCTCTATCTTTTAGGAATTCTATTATCTTCTCTGTATTCTCCACATTCCTATTGCTTGGTATTGGATGATCCCCCTCCAAAACCTTTATCCTCTTCGGCTTTGTTTTAACCCCTTTTGGAGCTGTTACAATGCCACCTGATATCATGTCTCCAAGAATATACTCTAAACCTAAAGCCATTTTTGCAGCTGCTTTACCAGCGCCAATGACTATGATTCTATGGAAATTCTTTAAATCAAACTCTTCAATTCCCTTAACAATCACTTTTCCATCATAAACATTTACACTATTCTTGATGACTTCTATTGGATCCGAAGCTTTTACCCCTTCTTCTAATAATGTTAAAACTATTCTTTTATTTTCATCTGAAGCTAGTTCATGGAAATTTTTTATGAACGTCATTTCTATCTAATAAAATTATAAAGAAAGGGAAAAAAATGGTGTTGTTA
>JANZKA010000006.1 GCA_025060975.1 Candidatus Culexarchaeum nevadense | reverse complement strand
TGATGACTGATAGATATATTTATAGTTGACAATAGCATGTAGAGAGATTTCACAGCCTATACAGGTCTACTCTCCTATCATTGAAAACATGATTGTATGGTGTTATCCACTTATCCCTAGCCATGAGTGGATCCACATCAACTACTCCAACAACCTCATCATCCACACCAGCAGAACATAAAACCTCCATTTTCGGATTTACAATTTGACTTAAACCAGTAAATTTTAACCTTTCATTACCCCTCTCCTCAACCCCAACCCTATTTGCAGTAATAGTGTAAACTCTATTTTCAATAGCCCTAACCCTCATAGCGATCTGTGCATATGGAAGTACTAGATTTGATGGATGACAAATTATATCTACACCCCTTAAAGCTAGAGTTCTTGAAGCTTCAGGGAAGCACCAATCAAAACATATTAAAACACCAATCTTAACGGAGCCAATATCATAAACCTCGAAATTTGAATCACCTTTATCGAATAAAAGCTTCTCCCTACTAAACAAATGAGCTTTACGATAAATTCCAAGAACACCCCTTGGACCAACAATAACGGCAGAGTTAAATAGCTTCCCACAACACTTCTCAGCTATACCAGCCACTATGAAAGCATTCTTTTCATGAGCTAAATTCACAAGCCTTCTACAAGTATACCCATCTGGAACCTCTTCAGCTAAACGCTCCACTTCATTCCTATCCAAAAATAGATACCCAGTATTGAAAAGTTCTGGTAAAACCATAAGATCGAAATCAACATCTTTAAGCATTGAAACAACTTTACCCACATTATACTCAACATTACCAAATACAGGGTTAAATTGCAAGAAACCTATCTTCAAGAATACTCACTCCTAAAAATAAAAGGGTTTAGTGTAGTATTGTTAAACTATCTAAATCTCTCGGATAGAAAGTTACGATTTCAACTCCATCTTCTGTTATTATCACTGTATCTGAATGTCTAAAACCTGCAAATCCAGGTATGTATATTCCCGGTTCACAGGAAAATACCATTCCAGGTTTAAGAATTGTTGTATCACCATCTTCAATCCATGGAGGTTCATGACCTTGTAAACCTATCCCATGACCTACCCTATGCAAAATATACTCTTGAGGTACACCCTCCTCCTTGAAAACTTTAAAAGCAACTTTATTGACATCACAACACTTTATGCCTGGTTTAAATGCTTCAAGAGCTGCTTGCTGAGCTTTAACCATTATGTTAAAGTATTTAATCTGCTTCTCATTTGGTTTGCCAACAATCATAGTTCTCTCAAGCTCTGAATTGTATCCACCAATCCTTGCACCTGCACCTGTAACGAGCACATCACCCTCTCTTATGATTATATTTGATGTTAACATGTGTGGATATGCTGAATAAGGCCCTATTTGACCTCTAAATCCAGCTGAAGCTGGAAGCATAGTTACAGGTTCAAATTCAGGTCCAAGAGCTTTAATCATGGCTAAAGATGCTTCAAAGCTGGCTCTAGCTGCAACCTCAATTTCAGAAGCTCCAGGATAAACGTATTCTTGCAGAAGTCTATGAGCTAAATTACCCCACTTAGCACTCTCCCTTATAAGTGCAAGTTCTTCATCATCTTTTACGAGTCTCATATCACTTATGATCTTCCCGAAATTCTCAATTTTCGCTGATGGTAAAACCTCCATCAACGATGGACCAACATAACCCATTATCCCAGGATACCCTGGAGCATCAACGGCAATCTTCTTATCTGCCAATTTAAGTTCCTCCAACCCCCTAGCCAAAACTTTCATTGGATGCTCAACACCTGGATACTCAAAGTAGACTATCCTCTTCTTGATCTGTGGAACTCTAAACTTTGAATGATCCTCTTCAAGTCTTGGAATGAATAAGATCGGTTCATCCTGAACTGGAAGGATTAGTGCAGTAGGCCGCTCAGTTGATATTATCGTATACCCAGTCAAATAGAAGACGTTCAATGGAGAGAATAAAACCATTGCAGCACATCCATGCTTTTCAATTTCACTACGCACATAATTCATTCTCTTCTCATGCGTTTTCCAACTAATTCTATACCTACCCATAGGCGATCACAAATACTATTATCATGCAAAGCTTATAAAAAGTTAATTATAAACTGTTTTAGCGTGATTAAATGTTAATTTTATAATTTATAATTTAACTTTTAATGGTTTGAGAAGCCATTTTACGAAGCTCCTCTATACTATCCTTAAAACCACTAACAAGCATTACAACTCCACCAGTAAGTGTGAAGTCTCCATGTGGATCCTTAATCCATCTCTCCCCAGGGAATCTGACTGCAAGAACATTAATTCCCATTTCATCAAGTTCAAGTTCAGATAGAGATTTACCATCAAGTTCACTGTCCTTCTCAACCCTAATTAGGGAAACACTCTCCTCAGTTTCCATAAAAACCATGTCTAATATTGGGTGAGATTTAAACCCCCTCATAACTACATCAGCAATAGATGCAGCTGCATCTGAAATTGCCTCTATACATAAACTTAACCTTATTATTCCAAGGATATTCCTTTCATCAACCCCAGCATTCATGAGTTTTAAACAGTCCATCTCCAACTCTGTATGCAGGTTATCGATCTCCTCTTCCATGATTAGAACTTCATGTGCAATACTCGAATCATTATAGAGTAATGCATAGTATGCTAGGTCAATAATGGATCTAGACATATCAATTATTTTAACCAGTTTTTCCTCAATACTCTTAAAATCCATCTTCTAAAACCTCCTTCAAATCCTTAATTTCACCAGAGGCAATTTTACTTAAATCATTTAAACCATCAATAGGGCCTCTAACTATCAATATGTCCCCCTCAACTATGACTTCATTATCCTCAGGATCTATTATCATCTTAGCTCCACGCCTAATAGCCAACACGTATACCCCCATATTAACATCAAGTTCAAGTTCACCAAGTTTCTTACCAGCAATAGGAGACTCCTTAGCTACAATGATACGTCTATATTGTGGTTCAATTTTTGATAAAGCATCTTTAAGTTGACTGGGTAATCCAAGTTTAAGTCTGACAACATTCACAATATCTGCAACTGCATTGGAAATACTGTCAATTGATATCGCAAGCTTCATTATGCCAGTTAAAGCCTCAGCATCCTCCACATCTCTAACAGCAATGGATGCACTAGCCCAAATCTCATATAAAAGTGAATCTATATCTCTCTCAAGCTCCAAAACCTCTTCTGCTAAATCCTCATCATTCAAAAATAGTGACGCGTAAGCTAAATCCAGCATTAACCCACATGAATTCTTCATATCAACCAAAACTTCCTTTACCGTGCGGGGTCTACGACCCCAAATATTATGAGATTTACGTGTACCCATCTAGGGAACTCAACCTCAATTAATACAATAATAATTATAGTTTTGTCTGGAAATTAAATTTTATGGATAAACTACCAAACTCACAAATATTACCAGCATAGCTCCAAAGAGGTCTGCAATGGAGGTTTCAAGAGGTATTACAAAGTTATCAGGATCCCAACCCATATTATAAGCATTTATTCCAATAACATATGAGCCTATCATTATAACCATAGAACCTATGAACATAACCAATATGCATAAAATGATCATGTTCAACAACATTGGAGTAAGCCCAGTTAAATATGCTAAACCATAACCAAGAACACTATAAACTAAACCCATAAATATACCAGAGAAGAGCATCCCAAAAAACTCATTAAACATGACACGTACAGAAGAAATTTTAGAATCTAAGTATCCAAGAGCAAGTTTAGTTGTGGCAACACTACCAAAAGATGAACCAACACCTCCAATAGCATTTAACAAGACAGGGTATATCATGAGAATCTCAGAGTGATGAACAATATTTTCAATGAAACTTGCAAGTAAGAGGCCATTAATTACACCATCAAAGCTACATACAAAACCCACTGGAACAGCCTCTTTAACCACGGTACTATAAATTTTCACAAACCTATCTACTCTATAATACCATGTTATGAGGATAAATAGTGGTATCACTATTAAAAAGAGTGCAACAATAAATACTAGGAGAATTTGACCAGAAAGTATCATACTCACAGAGACACTAAAGCATAGGGAGACAAGGAAATCATTTAAAATACCCACAACTGGATATGCTATAACATCTGGATCTAACCCCCTATTAAAACTTAGAAATGCAACGTAGCAATTGAGTGGAAGAGATATGAGTGTTGCCAGAACACAGGTAAAGAGACTTGAAGACATAAATTGTGACATACTCTCCACAGAAACTTGTCCAAAAATCAAATTGACAAAAAACGCCAATAGACCAACCAAGGATGCATCAATATACGCTAACAGTATGGAAACCCTGATTAAGGAGTAGAAATCGACATTATTACCCCTCCAAGAAGCCTTAACTTTACCAACATTAAGCATCGTAGTCAAATTACCAGTGAAAACTCCAGCTACATCACCTCTAACAGTTAAAACAACTGGGTATAAAGCTACAATCCAATGATGTAAAGCCATTAAGGGGCTTAGTTCTGAGACAACCCTACCTGAAAGGAGACCACCACTACTAAAGGATAAAGCAAATGTACATTGTAGAAAGCTTTTCCAAAGAATTCTCTGATTCAACTTATATGTTGCCCCATAACCCATCAAAACCTCCAGTAAAGCTGAACACAAATAGTTTAAACATACATCTTAAATACTTTACCATAAACCCCATTTAGCTATGGAAAACTTCAATAATAAATATTAGGGATATTATTGTATGGTGTAAAATTTGATTGAAGTCAAGAAAGAGTTTTTAGATGAAGCTAAAGCCATACATGCAGAATCAATAATAATAGATGGACACTGTGATACAATACTACAAATGCTCCCAAGAATAGGGGTTCCTGACTGGAAACCTAGAAGCATACTGGTTAGAAGTGATAGGGGGCATGTTGACCTACCAAGATTAATGGAATCCCATGTAACATGCCAATTCTTCGCAATATACACTGAGCCAATATACAAACCACTAAAAGCTACTGCAAGAGCTTTGGAAATGATGGCTACATTCTACGAGGAAGTAGAAAAGTCTGAAGGGAAGATAATAATAGTAAATAACTCAAAGGAAATCTATAAAGCGAAGAAGGAAGGGAAACTTGCAGCATTAATATCCATGGAAGGTGGAGAACCAATACAACATAACCCAATAATACTGAGAATGTTTCATAAACTAGGGTTAAGAGCATTATCACTAACATGGAATGAGAGGAATATGCTTGCAGATGGCGTTGGAGAATCGAGAGCTCAAAGCAAACTAACTGAGCTAGGATTGAAAGCTTTGGAGGAAGCAAGCAAACTGAAAATTCTAATAGATGTATCACATCTAAGCGATTCATGCTTCTGGGATCTAGTGGAAAACTTCAAAAACCCAATAATAGCTTCACACTCCAATGCAAGAGCAATATGCAACCATAGAAGGAATCTCACAGATGAACAATTGAAAGCTATAGCTGAAAGGGGGGGAGTAATTGGAATAAACTTCTCATCATCCTTCATAGTAAGTGGAGGAAGAGCAACAATAGAGGATCTCATAAAACACATAGATCACATGGCAAACGTGATTGGAGTGAAACATGTGGGACTTGGATCAGATTACGATGGAATATCATCAACACCGATAGGCCTTGAAGATGTAAGCAAACTACCAAATCTAACAGCAAAATTGTTAGAACATGGGTACAGTAAAAGTGATGTGAAAAAGATCCTTGGAGAAAACTTTCTTAGAGTTATAAGCGAGGTGATGGGATAATGGAAGCAGATATACTTATAATTGGCGGAAGAGTAATTGATGGAACTGGTGGACCATGGTATAAGGCAGACATAGCAATAAAGAATGGGAAGATAATCGCCATCGGGAAGATTGGAAGAATGGATGCTAAGAGAGTTATAGATGCCAATGGATTAACGGTTACACCGGGATTCATAGATATGCACAGCCACTCAGACTATACATTAATGGTTGATGGAAGAGCTTTGAGTAAAATAATGCAAGGTGTAACAACAGAAGTTATAGGGAACTGTGGAAGCTCAGCAGCACCAGTAATGGGAATTCTAAAAGATAGAGGCAACGAAGAAAGCAAGAGGTATGGATTGAAAATTGAATGGACTAAAATGAGGGAATATATTCACAAATTAGAGGAATCAGGGGTATCATTAAACGTAGTACCACTTGTGGGGTATTCAAATATTAGGATAGCAGTGCTAGGTTATGATGCAAGGGAACCTTCAAGAAGCGAAATGGAAGAAATGAAGATAATACTTGATGAAGCATTAAGTGACGGTGCATTTGGAATGTCTACTGGATTAAGATATGATCCACAATCCTTCGCAAAAACTGAGGAAATAATTGAATTAGCAAAAATAGTTTCGGAACATGGAGGGATATATGCATCACATATAAGAGATGAAGGTGATAGAGGCTTGGTAATAGAAGCTATTGAAGAAGCCATAAGGATAGGTAGAGAAGCAAAAGTTCCTGTGGAAATATCACATCTAAAAATACTTGCAAAACCACTTTGGGATAAATGTGATGAAATGATTAGAATGATTGACGAGGCTAGAGAAAGGGGGGTTGAAGTAACTGCAGACCAATATCCTTACGAGGCAAGTGGAACAAGTCTAATGGCATGGATACCAAAATGGGCTAATGAAGGTGGAAGGGAGAAATTAATTGAAAGATTAAAGGATAAAGATTTAAGAGAGAAGATAAAGATGGAACTCTACAAGACCATGGAGTATCGTGGAGGAGCTGAAAATGCCATTATAAGCAGATTTGAACCAGACCCATCGATAGAGGGATCCTCAATAAAACAGGTCTCTGAAAAACTTGGATTAAGTGAAGATGAAACTGCCATAAGACTTGTGGAGAAAGCCCTTGAAGCAAAGAGTAGTATTGGAATAATAAACTTCAATCAAAAACCAGAGAATTTGAGGAAAATATTTTCAAAACCATGGGTTATGGTTGGATCCGATGGCTATGCCCTCTCACCCACTGGAATACTAGCCACAGGAATACCTCATCCAAGAAGTTATGGAACATTTCCAAGAGCAATAGCAAAATACGTGAAAGATGAAAAAGTGGTGACACTTGAAGAATGTATAAGGAAGATGACGTCACTACCAGCAAATGTTATAGGATTATGGAGCAAAGGTTTGATAAAAGTTGGATTCGATGCTGATATAGTAATATTCGACTATGAAAAGATAAGAGACACAGCTACATACACGAAGCCAGCACAATACCCTATTGGAATAGAATACGTTATAGTTAATGGAGTATTAACTGTAGATAGAGGTGTATATACCGGGGAGAAGGCTGGTAAAGTTCTAAGGAAAAAGAAAGTGTAGATTTATTGTTTTAAGTACTTATCAAACCACTCCACAATTATTTTTAATCTTTCAACCCTATGCTTAGGCTTACCACTCCTAGATAAATCATGATTTTCACCTGGAACTAAAACCATTCTAGCTTCCTTACCCAATTGCTTCAAAGCAATAAAGAATTGCATAGCCTCAACATAATGACATCTATAATCTTCAAGGCTATGCAATATCAGTATTGGTGTTTTCATATTCTCAGAATACATTAATGGAGACTTTTCAAGGAATTTGTTAACACCTTCAGGGGTTATGGGTTTAGCTGACAAATCACCAAGAATATGATCCAATGCAAACCTGTAACCAATATCGCTTGTACCATAAAAGCTGAGCCAATTGGATATTCCACGCATACTAACAGCAGCCTTAAACATATCTGTATGTGTAACTATCCAATTGGTCATGAACCCTCCGTAAGATCCACCTGCAACACCGATCCTAGAGGGGTCTATGTATGGGTATTTTGATATAACGTAATTCACGGACTCCATTATGTCAGCATAATCCCTCTCACCATAATGTCCACGTATATCAGCAAAATCCTCCGAATACCCATCACTACCGCGAGGATTAGTGTATATGACAACATAACCTCTAGCTGCATATACTTGGAATTCATGTATAAATGATGCACCATAAGCTGTTTTAGGTCCACCGTGAATATAAAGTATTGCAGGATATTTCTTGTTGGGATCAAAATTCAATGGTTTCATTATCCAACCATCGATATCAACTCCATCACTAGCTGTGAATTTGAAGTGTTCAGGTTTAGATATCGAGAACTCCCTTAGAAAAGCTAGATTGAAGTTTGTTAATTGAGTTTCAGAGCCTCCACGTATCAAGTAGAGTTCTGTTGGATGAGTATCCGTCATTGATGTAAAAATAACTAAATGCTCATTACCTCTATCAGCAACATCAAAGCTTTCAACACTCCTATAACCAACTGTTATTGGACTTATTGATCCATCATTAACATCAATGGAATAAAGATTGGCTGAACCACCTTCGTGAACAACAAAATACACTTTGTTTCCAATCCATTTAGGTCCAACATTAACTTCTCCACCCCTCACATCAGAATTCAATGAGTTACTTACATTGAAATTCAAATTATCAGTTAAGAGTTTAATGGACTTATCTTTAACGTTAAGCACATAGAGTCTATTATGTGAAACCGATCCTCTCCTCAAATCATGTCCTCTAAAAACGATCTTTGAGTCATCAGAACTCCAACTTAGACTACTAATACTCATATTCGAAGAAGTTAAGAGCTCACTTTCTCCAGTCTTTAAATCTAGTATGAATATGTCATTTATGTATGGTTTAAGATCATTTAGAGTAACTATATATGCTAATTTATCTCTAGAATGGCTTAGAGACATGAAGTTTACATCAAATTCTCCACTAGTCAATTGCTCAACATACTCGCTAAAGACATCAACCATGAAAATATGATTTCTAATGGTATGTATGAATCCTCTACCATTAAACCAGAAGTTTATCCTATCAATAATCTTAACATCCTCTTGGATTTCTCCCGAAGCTCCAAGGAAAAGTAACTTACGATCATCAACCCACTGAAGTTTAGTTATAGGCAATTTACGTTTTAAGAGCATTCTGAATTCTCCACCATCAATTCTACCCAACCACACCTCTACTCCAGGCTCATCCCTCCTTAAAGTCCTCCTAGAAGTAAATGCAATGAATTTTCCAGAAGGGCTCCAAGAAGGTCTACCATCCTTAGGACCATTGGTGTATGCGTAAACATCCCCACTATCAACATCTAAAATCCATAATCTGGAAATGTAATCGTTCTCATCCAAGCTTGGTCTAGTCAATGTAAAAACCACTTTTGATGTATCAGGAGAAAATATTGGATCTGAAATCATTGAGATTTTAGTGAAATCTTCAAATCCAATACTCTTAGGCATAGCTTATCAGCATAATATCTATAGTGATGGTTAATTTATACCCTTTGCTATACTAAGGTTTTGGAAATTTCCATTCCATAGCCATATGCCTAATTAATCTTGCAACATTCATTGAATGTTTTTCAGGGGAACTCCCAATACTTCTAACATTTAATAATACTCTACATTCACCATCCTCAACATAAACCTCTAAGGAATTTCTGCTACTATTCTTTGAAGATAATCCTGAACCAGAATCATAAGTGAAGATGAGCTTATAAACCTTCATACCATTAGACTCAACCCTTTTATCAACTATTTTAATAGATTCCTCAATTGATGATGGATAATCCTTCAATCTGCTATAAATATAGTTTATGAAAGTATCAACAAAAGCTGAATCCAACCTCACTGGAATTTCATATATGTCAAGTCTACCTTCATCAGTAAATTTAGTTACCTTTCTTATATTCCAGAGTTTTGATGGGACAACCATTAATGCAGATCTGAAAACTATAAAGAATCCAGAGAACAATGCCACAAGGGAGATACTCAATGATAAGAGAACCCACACAAATGATACCTTAGGAAATACAGCTATACTACTAGTAATAGACATCAACTTATATAATAGCAATCCAATCGCATAACCTAAAGAGCCAGCTGAAAAGCCCATTATAATAGACTCATTGAGAAAGATCCTAAATATCTGTGAGGGGGAAGCTCCAAGAGAAGTTATAATTATAGTTTCACTCTCCCTCTCACGTAGAGAAGCCGTTGCTGATATTATGGCATTAATTAATATCAGTATCATTGGTAATATGGCTTCGAAACCACTTGAAGCAAGATATTCAGCTAAAATCATATTAACACAATTTTCACCACTTAAAACTGTTACAAGGATATTGCCACCCCTCAAGGCAACAATTTTACCAATAGAAGTTATGTCTACATCAGAAGGATATGAAACATATACCCTGGTTATCTGCAATTCATAATTGCTAATATCAGACCAATGTATGAAGACCACCTCCCTAGGTTCACAAACCATTGAAGCATAAATATTTGGAACACCATCACCACCCCTCATACTCAAAACCATCTTATAGGGAAGTAGTGGTCTACCACTTAGCTCTTGCAACCCAGATATGAGATTATCATCAAACAATCCGCAAATAACATATCGTCTACCAAGAACATTAATCGAACTACCAACTTTAAGATTGAGGCTCTGAGCCAAATAGTAGCTTATAGCTATCTCACCACTCCTTACTGGAAGACTACCATCCACAAATGTTGAGGAAACTAGACGAGCTACAGGATCCATCAAGTCAGAGAAACTCACAATACCCATAACAAAATTATTTTCATCAAACCTCCAATACGGAGTAACCTTAGCCTTAGATTCAGCTCTAAAACCTTCATACGATACGTTACCAAGTATTTCCAGCATTTTTAAAACTGATAATGGAACTGCTTGAGCATATGGATTATTTTCAGCATCCATAGGGCTAAACCCAGCTACAGAATAAGATTCTGGAACCTCGACCTCAACGCTCAATCCACTTGTATTATACAAGTTCCTCCTAACAGAAGTTAACAAGTCTATTTCAAAGGAGAAGGAGGTTAAAGCTATGAATCCCGCTGTAAATATGATCAATGAAATCATTATAAGTATAGTTCGAAGCTTCCTTCTCCTCAAGTTCCTTTTAGATATGGAGAGTAGTTCAGCAGAATCCGATAGAAATTTGAAGGTAGGGATTCTGGAAGTGATAACCTCCAATAATCCTCCAAGTATTAAGGGTAATAATATCAATTGTGGAATTATGGAATTGATTTTATAAGCGAGGGGGTAGCTGATGGATAGTAGATATATGAGTAGTACATATAAAGCTGTGGAGATACCCAACTTCAATATTAAACGTTCACTAACGAGATATCCAATGGCAAGTGAACCTATTCCAAAGAATATTAAAAGGAGATTTAATGAGTAAGATGCATCACTATACAAGCCATCTATAGTTGAAGATAAATTTTGAAGCAAAACACAACAATTCCTTAAAGTTGCAAAGGCAGCTGAAGGATTACCCTCATTAAAACTACTTTCAGCATCTTGAATTAACATCTTAATCCTATTAAGTTGTGAATATAGGCTGGTGGTGTAAAAGCCATCCATCCTAGCAACATCCAATTTACTTAAAACCCCATCATACATGGAATTAACAATTCTAAATGAATCTTTGAGGGAAACATCGTAAACCGTGAAGGTTAGAATATCACCAGCCTTAAAAACTCTGAAATCATCAAATAAATTTAAATTCAAATAGGTTTCACGGATTGTTGAAGTTATCGACGTAGTCCTACCAAAAATTACCGTGGATGGAACAGTCAAAGTCTCTTGGAAAACCCCTGTAACAATGACATTAACTGGATATTCTGCTGGTACTGGCACCACTTCACCATTAATTCCAGCATCTTGAAAGTAACGTGAAACCTCCCTAAAATCATATTTCAACATACAATTCAAATCTTTAGGAAATGAATCTTCAACCTCAACTTCATATATAACGCGAACAGCTGGATTACTATAGTTAACATGCATAAACCCTCCAGAAAACATGAGCACAGCAGCTGGGATAAGTGTAAAGTTAATTGTCAAATTAGAGGAAATTGTGGGTGGACTTATAAATGAATATGCTGGAACGTAATCGGGGAGATTAGTATCATAATTCAAATGAAATACAAAAATCTTAATTGATGGAAGTCTAGATGGATACTTAAGTAAATTGAAACTAATATTTAAACTGTAGAAACCATTAATATCGGTTTTCGTTTTACTCCGTAACTCTAAAACATTATAGTATTCCGTGTAAAGAAGTATTATGGTATTAGCAAGTGGGTGACCATCATTAATCCTATAAACATGACCACTAATACGTATGTGAACATCATATTGTGGGGAAGCATAAACATCCATAAACCCACCAAATATAAACGATGCGGAAATTGTTGTCAATAAGATTACAAAAAACATTAATGAATTAGACTGTTGAGAATGTATCATCAATACTAGTCTATGGTGTTATCTGCTAAATAAACATTATTAAAACCAGTAAAGGTCCATTAAATTTGAATCATAATTTTATGGATAATTTGAGATTACAACGTTATGAAACTTAATGTTAACGTGTTACAAGTTCATAAGTGGGGTTCCCATCATATTACATCAATAATCATGATGACATTGTAATTTAATTATATGAAGTTAAAGCATAATCTCTGAATTTTTCAAATATTGTTGGTGCTACCTTCAAAACTTCCCTTAACATTAGCTTAGCCATCTCCCTAATCTCCCACTGTGAATCCACCATTAACCTTAAGCTGAAGAAGTGAAGTAATTCCCTAGCATTCATAGTAACCACTATGGATGTCCCCACAGCTTGTGGAACTATGTATCTAGCATCCTCTCTACTAATACCTAAACTCAAAAGTTTCTCATAAGCTTCCATACATTGATTTAATGCTTCCATGAATATCTTCTTAGCTTCAGGATTGCTTTCAATGGATGGTGGAATAACGAAATTTTTGGGGTCTATTTTAACAACCCTATGACTTTGCTGACTATATGATGCAATTCTATGCCTAACAAGTTGATGGGAAGTGACTCTAGATATGCCTTCAATTAGAAATGTGAATGATGCATGCTCAATTGGGCTTAGATGACCCATCTCAATACAATTCCTTATAAGTCTTTTAACATCATCATCTCTTAATTCCGAGAGTATCTTATCAGCACCAATACTACTCCTACACTGCCTAATAGCTGCAGCCACAACTTTCTCGGGATTAGGAGTATAGGATATCAATACTACCCTCAAATCAAAACACCAAACACAAACTTATTATACAATTGTTGGAAATCACAATATAAAAATAATGTTGAAAATTGGAGTGGTCTGAATATGAGTTTGATTAAAAGAGCGAAAATGGGGTTAAAGGATGATAGTATTAGGGAGGTAGCAATTAATGAAGGTGTAGAAGAAGAGAAGTTGTTAAGGCTAATAGCTGAAGGCAGAATCATAATACCAAGGAACAATGTAAATAGAGAGATGAAGATAATTGGGATAGGAGAAGGTTTAACAACAAAAGTTAATGTCAACATTGGCACATCAAACCTATATGTAAACCCAGAAATGGAGGCAAGAAAGGCTGAAATAGCCGTAAAATTCGGTGCAGACACTATAATGGATTTAAGTACTGGTGGGAATTTGGATGAAATTAGAAGGATGCTGATGAAGAAGGCGCCCATACCATTTGGAACAGTACCAATATACCAAGCATTCATAGAAGCTGCTGCTAAGAAGGGGGCTGGGGTATATATGACTGAAGACGATATATTCAACACGATAGAGAAGCATTTGAAAGATGGAGTTGACTTCATGACAATACATGCAGGGATAACTATGGAAATCGTAGAGAAGGCTCTTAAAACCGATAGAATTACTGGAATTGTGAGTAGAGGTGGAACGATGCTTGCAGCATGGATGATAGAAAATAAATGTGAAAACCCATTATACAAGAACTATGAATACCTATTGGAGCTATTCTCAAAATATGATGCAGTAATAAGCCTTGGAGATGCACTTAGACCTGGATCAATATTAGACTCACATGATTACCTACAAATGGCTGAAATGCTAATAGTATCAAAGCTTGTTGAAGAAGCATGGAAACATAATGTACAAGTAATGGTTGAGGGGCCTGGCCATATGCCATTAAACCAAATAGAAGCCAATGTGAAATTAGAAAAGCAATTGTGTAAGGGGGCACCATACTACGTTCTAGGACCACTAACAACAGATATAGGGGCTGGATATGACCACATAGTATCTGCAATAGGAGCAGCTATAGCAGCTGCAAGTGGAGCAGATATAATATGCTACTTAACACCATCAGAGCACCTTGGACTACCAGATGAAGAAGATGTAAAGGAAGGGTTAATAGCCGCGAAACTTGCAGCACATTCAGGGGATATAGTTAAACTTGGGAGAAAAGCTTTGAAAAGGGATTTAGAAATGTCCATAGCTAGATCTAACCTAAATTGGGATGAAATGTATAGACTTTCACTAGACCCTGAAAGGGCAAGGAAACTTCATGAGAGATTTGGTTTAAAAGGGAAAGTGTGTACTATGTGTGGGGAATATTGTGTATATAAGATATTGAAATTAAAAACTTCAATCTAAACTACGTAAGTTAGTTATTACCAACATAAACTTCAACTTCAACTTCGCTTCCATCTACAAGTTTAAGTGTATCCCTAATACTTACTGGAGCTAAAATTTCAATAACATCATCACCATAATGTGTTCTTTCAACTAAAATCACAGCACAATCAATTCCATCGATCTTAGCTTTAAAGCATTTAGCTCCACCATAACTCCTAACACCATCATAAAAACCCACTATGGGTATACCCGCTATAAGTTTCAAAACCTTTTTAACCTCAATATCAGAAAACCCTTTTAACTTTAAATTTAAAGTTCCAGGGTAAGGGTCAAAACCGAGCTTTTCAATAAACTGCTTCCTATAATGTGGAATACTCGTATAAAACCTGCCTTCACCTAGACCACTAAAAACTATACCTCTAAATTTCAATTTATCTGGGAAACTCCCAAAGACTCTACCTAAATTTACATATAGTTCCCTCAAAACTTCAGCACCCTTCTCAGTTATTCTGATAATCTGACCTTTACCACACACACTCCTACTTATCAATCCAAGCTTCTCAAGTTCTATAAGCCATCTAGAAACACTTTGCTGTGAAACGCCCATGAAATCTTTCAACTTCGTTGTCTTCACAAAAATTGGATTTCTCAAAGCTCCTATAACTGCCAATTGATAAAGTGTTATGAGCAAACTACCCTTCATATACACCACAAAAATATAATGAGGATATTATGAATATCAATTTTGATCTTAGACTTTTTCAATGGAGGATGGCATTGAATAGGAATTTGAATGTCGCTGGAGTTTGACATCTACTATATACTGGAACTCCTAGAAGGATTACTCTACCATACCCCTTAGGGATGTCAACTATTGCAGCAGCATTGTACAAGTATTTCTCCCCCAAAATCCAGCCACTTAAAAGCGGATTTGTTGGAGGATATTTCGCAACTACATATTCTTCAGGACATTTAAACGCTGGACTATTTATGAACATAACAGCTGAATCTACATCCATTCCAAACCCTACTGGATGCCTATTATTAACTACAACTCTTAAAATGGATCCTGGAATATAGAAATCATTTGGTTTAAGTCCTTCTAAGACATTTACAACTGGAATCCACATCCGCTTAATCGGTAGTTCACAGCTCTCATTGATGGTTACAAGCTTACCACCATTAGTTACAAATTCATTTAAGTGATCTACACCAACATTTCCTATTCCACCAGCATACTCTGGTGGAACTTCATCTACACTTCTACCATTAACAATATTATTCATACTCTGACTGGGTATTATGATGATGTCATACTTGGAATTTAGTTGTCCATGTCTAATATCATCATTACCAATGGTGATATACGGGATGTTGAACATCTCAAATAGGAATCTAGCCCATCCCTCCTCAGAATTTGGAATCCAACCCCTATATAAACCAATCTTGGGAATCTTAAGTTCAGTGAATTTGATGTTTGGCAATTCTTTGCAAGCATATAATTCAACTGGAAGTCCTTTCAAAATATCATTTAAACGACTCCTCAAAATGGAATTATTCTCGATTATAAATGCTCCTGGAGGCATTCTAATGCCATTGAAATTGAAATCTTCAAAAGCCCTATAAACTTTCATACCCTCACTTAGAAGGCTGAATACAAGTTTATATGATGCATTGGATTCAGGTGGAGCTACTAGATAATTGGAATCAATATCACCAATTACAACTCCATCTGGAAACTCAATTCTATCCAACTCTGAACTCTTAACTTTGAATTCCTTGTTTACCGTATAAACTTTAATGTTCATCATTAATGGGAGAGTCCATGCAGTTAAATCGTAAGGTCTTTTCGGCGGCGATTCAGGAGTTTCCCTTAGATCTGGATATTGCTGAACTTCAAGTAAAGTCTTCGCATACCTACCATATGGCTGAGCAAAGTATATTATGAAAGTCCCCTTCGGAAATTCTATTCCATCAGCTATGAATGCTTCCTCAGCAACGTTAATCTTAACCAAACCTTTATGTAAAATGCTGAGCAACCAGTAGAGATTGTATAAGTCTTTCTGTCTACTCGGAATTATAAAAGCGAAAGGACCATCCTCAGGTTTAAGAGCACGCTTAAATATTTCAACAGTATTTGCAAGCCACATCCTCCTATACTTCGCAGCATTCTTAAGACAAGCCAATACTGCTACAAGCTCATAATCCACAATATCCCTAAGCCTCCACCTTCCACCACGCCATGGATATGGATTATTCCACCTCTGTTTAGAGGGATCTAACCCTATAACTGGCCGTAAATCCTGCGGTTTAATATCTATGGGTGTAGCTATCTTCACACTAGCAGCCTCAGAAAGTATTCTTACCCCACCATGATAATGTTGATATGCTCTAGCAGGAGTCCAAGCATCATATATAGCGTAACATGCCACACCTTTAAATCCCCTACCAATAAGCTCACTTGCCATTGAAGACCCCATGAAAACTATCTCTTGCTGTAATATGGGGTCAACATTTGGATCTATTGGATCTAGGTATGGTGGAAGCCAAAATCTAGGACCATATGGGCCCATTTGATGTAAATCATAAACTATTTGTGGATGCCATCTGTTATGCACCTTCTCAACAACTAGTCTAGTTTCAACTAGATTCAACATAAACCAATCTCTATTATTATCATGACCAGCATACTTATGATATAACCATGGTGGCGGTGAACCCTCATACTTTGTACCTAGAGTCTTATTATACCAATCTACAACCATAATATGTCCATCAGGGTTAAGTGATGGAATTAATAGGAGGATAACGTTATCCAATATCTCTTTAATCTCATCAGAGTCATCTGTTGCAAGCTTATATAGGAGTTCAATACTCATCTGAGAAGCAGCCACCTCAGTGGAATGTATACTACATGTAACTAGAACTATGGTTTTCCCTTCCTCAATAAGTTTTGAAATTTCATCATCACTAAGATTACGTGGATTATGGAGCTTCTCTTGAATATCCCTATAATAATCTAGTCTCTTTAAATTCTCTGGGGAAGATACTATTGCTAGGATCATATCATTACCCTCAGTAGTTTTACCCAAAAATTCCAACAAAACCCTATCAGAAGACTCGCTAACAATCTTAAAATACTCTAAAATCTGATTCCAATTGGCAAGTTTCCTATCTTCCCCAACTCTAAAACCCAAGAAGCTTTCTGGAGTGGGGATGTTCTTCACATTCATAAAGAAAGTTATGTGAACGCACAATTTAAACTTAATGGTAGCCGGGGGGAGATTCGAACTCCCGTCGACGGGGCCAAAGCCCGCCATGCTTGGCCGCTACACCACCCGGCTACATATACCTATAATTTATTATTTACATCCACGATAAAAATTTCACTCAAGAAACTTAAAGTTACCGTTATACGAGAATATGAGTGAAAAGCGAAAAATTTATATATGAAATATTTACAGTTTTATTTCTGACTCATTAACTGTGAATTACATGTGTAATTTAGATTTAAATTCTAATAAGGAGGAGGAAAATATGAGTAGTCATATTGCGGATACTGATGAAAAAACTACGGTTAGCATACAAACCATTGAGAAATGCCCAGAATGTGGAAGCACACATCTAATAAGAAACTATGAGAGAGGGGAAATGGTATGCGCAGATTGTGGATTAGTAATAACTGAGAAGATAGTGGATAGTGGACCTGAATGGAGAGCATTCACACCAGAAGAAAGGCAGAAGAGAAGTAGAGTTGGATCACCAACAACATTAACCATACATGATAAAGGGTTATCGACAGTAATTGATTGGAGAGATAAGGATGCTATGGGTAAGAAGCTTGAACCAAAGAGGAGAATAGAAGTCATCAGATGGAGGAAGTGGCAGATAAGAGCTAGAGTTCACAGTTCAATAGATAGAAATCTCGCACAAGCTATGAGTGAACTTGATAGAATAAGTGCTCAATTAAGCCTCCCAAAGACTGTTAAAGAGGAAGCCGCCATGATATATAGGAAAGCCGTGGAAAAAGGGCTTGTAAGGGGGAGAAGTATAGAAGCAGTTATGGCTGCAAGCATATATGCTGCATGTAGAACACAAAAAATACCGAGAACCATTGAGGAAATAGCGAAGTACACCAGATCTGGGAGAAAGGAAGTTGCAAGATGCTATAGGCTAATATTAAAGGAAATAAACATAAGAATACCATTAGCAGATGCAGAAACCTTTGTACCTAGAATTGCAAGTGAACTAGGACTTAGTGGAAGTGTCCAGAGTAAAGCCATAGAAATCATTAGGAAAGCTAAAGAAATGGTTTTAACAGTTGGGAAAGATCCAGCTGGTCTTGCAGCAGCAGCGGTATACATAGCCTCATTAATGGAAAATGAAAAAAGAACACAAAAAGAGATTGCAAGAGCAGCTAAGGTGACTGAAGTAACTGTTAGAAATAGGTATAAGGAGTTAGTTAAGAAGTTGAAGATCCCACTGCCGGTTGAGTAGCCTTCTTCCTCTTATTGTTAGCAATTTTAATTGTTAACTTTAAATCCTCAATTTTCATTTCCTTGTACTCTAAAACCCCCTTTTCAATGCATTCTCTGAAAAGCTTCTCACCAACATTACTCCTAACTATTACAGTGGTCCAACCATTAGGAGAATCGAGGTTACCTACAGATATATCTGCAAGTTCAGCTGTGAAATCTCCACAGTATTCACAAGATTTACGTCCATAACCCTCAATCTCCTTTAAGCTTGTGGATAATACTGTTTCATCACCAGATTTAACAATGAATTTCCCACCAGTAATCTCAGTTTTCGTAATCTTATTTATGTCAATCCCCTTACTAACCAGATAGTTCTTAAACAATGAGGAGTAATAGAATGTTTTAGAGCAGAATAATCCTATTGCAAATTTAACTGGTAAACCATACTTCAATGCCCCATAATCATGATACTGCATCTTCCTAAGCCCAGTAATCTGGCAACCAACACCAACAAACCCTATACTATTAGCTTCAAACTCATCTACAGCAACAGTTAAAGCCCTTAAATTTGGGCTTGCAGTATACTTGGATCCAGCACAACTTAAAATATCATTCTTATTAAAAGCAACGATAGGTTCTGGTTTGAATGGCTCCTTAGAACTCAACCCGGAACCTATTGCACAATCAATAAACCCAGATTCGATTGCATATATTAGAAGTGTTGAAACAACACCACCATCCTGAGCACATTTCAAAACTTCAGGATCAGTAGACCTAGCACTATAAACACCCTTAACATATCCAATAACATCATGTTTAAAGCTGGATTCAAAGAGCTTTGATACATCACTCTTAGGATTAAATGGCGTATGGGGACACTGAGCATAACAAAAACCACACCCAATACATCTACCAGTAATGTTTGGCTTCTCATCCTTCTCATCAATAACCTTAACTGGACATACGCCTATACATGCACCACAAAAAGAGCATTTATCAGCCCTAACAACCTCCATGAAAAGATGCCCCCATATCTTAACTTTAAGTCCAAGTACACCATCAGGCTTAATCCTGATACCCAAACAGGTTCACCACAAAACAACTAATATGGGGAAAACTAATAAGAATTGCTATTCACAATGACGAAAAATAAATATATACAAGGTTTAGTATGAAGTTTACGTTATATAAGCATAAAAAAGTGGATGCAAATGATAGAGGATTTCCAAGTGAAAGCAGCAAGATACATAATGGAATTGGGGGATTGGATAGAGAAACTAGAACTATTAATGCTAGTTGATAATTTAAGAGAAAATGTAAAGATATACGTAGATAGGCTACTAAGCCTTCAAAATGCTGATGGAGGATTCCCCCATAATTGGATTAAGGGATACCCTTCAGGGATTATTGAAACTGCCAATGCAATAACCATAATCTCAAAACTTGGATTAAATGATGAAAGAATTAATAGAGCAATAGAATTCTTAATTAAAAAACAGCTTGACAATGGATCATGGGTTGAAGAAAACCTAGAATGTGAAGACGGCTCCAACGAGGTAATAGTTTCAGCAGAGGCCATAAGAGCTCTTGCCACAGCAGGAATTAAAGGGGAAGCCGTCAATAAAGGTATAAAATATTTATTGGAATGCCAGAGGGACGATGGTTTATGGCCAAAATCCAAAATAGACCCAAACCCAGACTTAGAGACAACAGGTAAAGTGATAATGGCTTTACATGAAGCTAAAGGTAAAACGGCAATTAAAGCCATGAAAAATGGTTTCGAAGGATTAATGGAAGTATATGTGGAAAAATTGACAAAGGAATGGGATGCAATACCAAAAGATGCAATATCAGTAATTGAAGCCATACTAAGCATACAACCAAAGAGTATTGAATCAGTAAGGAAGGTAATACAAGCATATGTTAAAAGCGAAAAATGGAATTTTACTGATAGAAGAAGTGGAGATACAGAAAAGATTTTGAAAGTACTTAAAATAACGAGTTTAACTGACAACATAAGTAGAGCTAAAGTCGAAGAAGAATTAAAAAGATTGATAAATTTAAAAATGAAAATGAGGGAAATCATATTTAAAGTTGAAAATGAAGCTAGAGAAATCCTACTAGCAAAATTTGAAGATGTAGGGATAAGGAGAAATGACAGTAGAAGGAAAATACTGCTAGGACTATTCATATACTCATTATTAGAGCAATTCTTCTGGGCAGTTGATTATGATCCACAAACAGAATTCATAGGGTTAATAGATAGAATTGGAAGATTAGATGACATTGAAAAATACTTAAATTACGAAGAAGTTAAAAAAGCATTATTTAGGAGTAAAGCTCTAAGTGGGGTTGCAAAGAGGAAGAAGGAGGAAGCTGCTAAAAGCATATCACTATACACGAAATTCTTAACTGAAAACGAGGAATTCGAAGTTTTCGAAGACTATGTAAATAATCTAATTAGATTCACATTACTTGAAATGGCACCCATGCTCTCCGGAATGACAACAGCAAAGAAACTTGGACTACTACTAAGAAACTATACGAAGAAAGAGAATAATGCATACAAGTTATTTGAATCCATGAAGCTCTCCTTAGAATGCTTCCCCTCAATAGGATCAAAAATCTCGACACTATACCCATACTACGTTATATGGGTTTACAATGTATGGAGTGAAATGAAAGAATACGTTGAACCGCCAATAGACTGGAATACAGTAAAGCCATACGTAAATCTAGGATTAAGCAACCTAACACTAAAAGATCTCAAGAAAGATCCAAAGAAAGCATATCCAGCCATAAACAGATTAGCTGAAGAACTATTCCCAGAAGATAAAGCTAAAATATCAATATTGTGGATTGCTGGAAGAGAATGGTGTACAAAACCCCACAAATGCCACGGATATATGGGTAGGAAATGTTGGTTCTATGAAATATGTGGGAGAGGTGTAAAAAGGTGAGAAAAGAAGAAAAGAGGGTGTGGGATAGCTACTTAACAAAATTCTCAGCAAAAATGGAGGGAGGATTACTAAATAATTTAAAGGAGGAAATGAGCATCAAAAGCCGCATAGTTGAAAAACACTACATGAAATTAATGGAGAATATAGGGATAAGGGGGGGAGACATTAAATGTACATTAATAGATACATTCGCATACTCAATATTCGACAAATACAATTGGAAACTTAGAGATAAGGGGGAAAGCCCATCAAAAGAGTATAGAAGGTTTAAGAAGACAATAAATAAGATCGAAGATTATTTTGATGAAGACCTCCTATACTACGCCATAAAAGATGAATGTAATGAGCTCAGCAACATAAATAGAGCTGAAATAGAGAGAATTATAACATCAATGTCCCAATTTGCCAACGCCATAAAGAACATTAAAAACATTGAATTAATAAACTTCGCAAATGAATTGAAGAATTACATAATATTTAATACATCAAAGGATCTACCAGAAAAGATATATAGGGTTAAATCTCAATACTATGGTGCTTTATTAATGATGAACATAAAAGACAATACAACAGCAATAGAAGCTTTGAAAACATCAATACTATGCCTACCAATAGGGGAACAGCAAATTGCCAACATGTACACATACCTCCTAATAGTGATCTTAAACACATGGAATATTAGTGGTAGATCGATCGTCTATGCCCCATTAGACCATGGAGTTGCAGAAGTACTTTTAAGCTTAGGATTAACTGACAAGAAGATTGAAAACATGGAATACGAATCCAATGGATATAAAGCCTACAAAATAATATGTGACACATTATTTCCAGAAGAACCATCAAAGATGATGGTTGCAAGAGCAGTAGCTGAGAGATGGTGCTATCAAAGAAAGATTAAAATATGTGATGAATGCTGGCTTAACAAGCTATGCCCAAAAGAGTATTAGTCACTCACCAAATTTCGCAGCTTTACAAGCATAGTTTATAAGTATTGGAAGTAAATCTAAACCCCTTATACGTCCAAGACCACCCTTCATACAAGTCCTCTCACTATAGCTATTCACATCATCATTAACTATATTTGGACCATAAATCAATACTGGAACAGGATCCCCAGAATGCTCTCTCAATAAGACTGGAGTACAATGATCAGCCGTTATGGCTAAATACAACTCATATCCACTTAAACCATCCAATATTCTTCCAACCATTTTATCAATCCTCTCAATAACTTCAATCTTCTCATCAATTAAACCATCATGACTAGCTGTATCAGGAGCCTTAACATGAATGAAAATGAAATCATAGTTAGATGCAGATTTAATGGCAACATTAGCTTTAGCCATGAAATCACTATCTAATCCACCAGTAGCACCATCAACATTTAAAACATCTAATCCAATGGCCCTCGCAACACCCTTAATTAACGGGATTCCTGCAATACATACACCACACAACTTATATCTATCAGTAAACTTCTCTACGTTTGGCATAGTTCCCGCACCTCTACACAAAACTATGTTTGCAGGCTTCTCACCCCTAGCCACTCTGGAAATATTTACTGGATGATTTGATAAAACTTCAAAGCTCTTTAATGTGAATTCATTAAGAATTTCAGCTGTCTTCCTAGCTTCAGGAGTGTCCAGTAAAGGCTTTGATAAATTTATCTTTACACCCTCCCTCTCAGGATCTATATCACTAACATCCTTTGAAAGACAAGAGCCTCTCAATACAAGTACACCCCTATGCTCTACGCCACGCTTGAATATTATCGATACATCACTTGCAGATTCCACCTTAATTTTGCTCACAGCTTCAGCCAATATATCCCCCTCCACAAGACTCCTCCCAGCCCTCCTATCCAAAACATGTAAATTATTGTCAACAGTTGCAAAATTAGCTCTAAATGCCACATCTCCAGGCATTAAATCTAACCCTAAACCAAGAGCTTCAAAAGCCCCTCTACCAGTATAATACTTGTATGGATCGTAGCCGAGCAATGCAAGGTTGGCAGGTGCACTTCCCGGAGGAACCCCAACTCCAACAACATCCATTATGCCAGTGATACCCAACCTTGCCAGCTCATCCATTACAGGTTTATTTGCAACTTCCAATGGAGTTTTGTTCCCAAGTTTTGGAATTAACCTATCACCCATCCCATCAGCAACTATGAGAACTATCTTCTTTTCAACCATAAAACTCATAGAAATGGTATTTTATGTAAAGAATTTAACATTTACCATCTATCTACGCTTAGATATAAAGTCCTCGATTATACTCCTTATCGAAGGACCTTCGATTTCATTTAACTCAAAACTAACCATGGTAGATGGCTTTCTAATAGTAATAAATCTCCTAAGATCTGTGGGAGTTGCTATTACTACTCCATCACAATCAGCATTATTTATAGTGGCTTCAAGTTCACGAAGCTGATTTTCACCATATCCGAGAGCTGGAACTGATAGTAGATCATTCTCCTCAACAACCTTCCTGATAAATCCAACTGCACAAGACTTTGGTGAAACAATTTCAGATGCACCAAACTTTTTTGCAGCCACATATCCAGCTCCAAACTTTAAATCTCCATGTAGAAGTGTAGGTCCATCTTCAATGGTTAATACACGTTTACCCTTAATTACACTTGGATCATCAACATAAACTTCAGATGCAGCTTTAATTATGATTGCATGTGGATTAAGTCTCCTAACATTCTCTTCAACCAATTTAACGTTCCTCTCATCAGCCACATTAACCTTATTTATGACTACCACATTAGCCATCCTTGCATTAACTTCTCCAGGGAAATACTTGTCTTCATGACCAGCTCTAAGAGGATCAGCAACAACTATCAGCAAGTCAGGTTTGAAGAATGGGAAATCATTGTTTCCACCATCCCAAACAATCACATCAGCCTCAGATTCAACTCTCCTCAAAATAGTCTCATAATCAACTCCAGCATAAACCACATAACCCCTACGTAAATGAGGTTCATACTCCTCCTTCTCTTCAATAGTACAATTAAACCTCTCCAAATCCTCAATCTTCTCAAACCTCTGAACAGCTTGAGCTTTAAGATCACCATAAGGCATTGGATGACGAACTACAACAAACTTAACTCCCAAACCCTTTAGAGCATCACATACACGTCTTGAAACTGTACTTTTACCAGCACCAGTCCTAATGGCACATACAGCTATAACTGGCTTACTGGAATTCAACATCACATCCTTCGGGCCTAGAAGTCTAAAGGATGCACCACAACTCATAGCTATGGAAGCTAAATGCATAACATGTTCATGAGATACATCACTATATGAAAAGACAACTTCATCAACATTGAACTTCCTAATAAGCTCTGGAAGCTCAGATTCAGGATATATTGGTATACCATTCGGATATAGAGGTCCTGAAAGTTCTGGAGGGTAAACTCTACCAACTATACCTGGAATTTGAGTTGCAGTAAAAGCCACAACCCTAAACTCAGGATTCCTCCTGAAGAAAACATTGAAATTGTGAAAATCTCTACCAGCAGCACCAAGTATTATTACATTCCTAACCATTAACCTCACCAACAATATAAGGAGAATTAAAAACATATATGTTTTAGCTTAAATACAATTGTGGAAACATTAATAATGATTTAAGACTAACTATATTTTCGAAACCCTATGAGCGAAAAGAAGGAGAAAACACCATTTAGAGTGAAAATGTCTGATGGAAGCATAGAAACAGTATATGCATACTCAGAAAAACAAGCACTATACCTAGCATCAAGAAGTGGGAAGAAGGCTGTGGAAGTTGTTGGAATACTCATGGAACGTAAAGAGGAAGGAGAAAGGGGTAAAGTTACAATAAGCGAAGAAGGGATCATAAGAAAACTTGAAGAAGCCATAAAGAGTGGTAGATACATTGAAGCCATTGAATTAAAAATCCAAATACAGAGAATGATAGCTGAGGAAAAGTTGAATTGGAATAATGAGCTGGAGAAGAAATATCATCTATTCTGGTCGTGGTGTAATATGCGATGAAAAGCTATACACAAACAAAAACCCTCCCACTAATCTTCACATTAATCATGATTATAGCACAAACACCCCAAATAACAACAGTAACAGCAGAAGTATCAATTCACAAATTAGAATCCATGGATGTTAGAGGGGGGATTTACACACTATACATTATTGCTGACAATGGATACATGAACGTAACATACAAATCCCTTGAAAAATATACTGAACCACCATCAATAAATGTGAGTATAAATATAAATGGATTGAAAAAGTGGGCGGTATACAGCTTAACAAACAGGAAGCTCCTATATGGTGAAATCCAAGATTGGAAGATATACCCACTATGGATACCGAAATGTATCAAATTAAATGATGAAATACCAGTATACAACTATGAAACAACATTTAAGTGTATAGTCAAGAATGAGACTACAATAATCCTATCACATGAAGGAGAAAAGCTCATTTACGATCCATTCACTGGAGTGTTAATTGAAGGTGAAATAAGATTAGACGGTTATGGGAAACTACAATTAAAACTTAACAAAACAAATATGAAGATTAGGAGGGAATATTTTGATGATTTATACTTTGATTGGGAGACACTTACACTTAACTTAATGAAGTTAGAAAAGGAATATGCAAACATACTAAAAGTTTACAGTATAGGTAAAAGTGTATTGGGAAGAGAAATATGGTGTTGCGAAATAAAGGCTTCGGAATCAGAGGATGGAGTAGTATTAATTGATGGTGGAATGCATGGAAGTGAAGTTATAGGAGTTAAAGTTGCATATTCAATTCTAGAAAGAGTTCTATCAGAATATAATGAATTACAGAGCATAGGGGTGTTAAAGAGACTAACCTTAATAATAATACCAATGCTAAACCCAGATGGTGTGGAAATGTCAAAATACTCGCCACCCACACCAAGCATAAGATTGAAGGATGGTAGATGCAACGCCAATGGAGTTGACTTAAATAGGAATTTCAATTACGAGTGGAGTGCTGGTGGTTCACCACTATACAATTCAACAGTTTACAGGGGGGAGGTGGCTGAAAGTGAACCAGAAGTTAAAGCTCTAAAGGATTTAATGCAAAAGAGGAAGATAATATTCTATGTAAACCTCCATTCAGGAGTTAGACAAATAATAATACCAGCATATAAAGTAAACCCATACCTAAACGTATATGCCAACATAACATCAATACTCTCAAACATATTTGGATTCGAAATAGTTAGAGGGGGGATTTATGGAGGTTCAGCAAATTGGTGTTTAATGGCTAAAGGGGGGCCAGCACTATCGTTAATAATAGAATTGTATGGTGGAGGTACAAATGCATTGAATGTAGATTGGTTCTTATTCTACAATCCAGTAGATGACGTGGAAATACGTAAACTCACAATACTAAGTTACCAGGCAACCATACAAATACTATTGAATGCAAAGAAGTGGAGGGATATGATCTTTGAGAAAACACTACCATCATTACCATTGGAGTCTATCAAAATAACATTAATCACCATTATAATCATCATTTTAGGGTTAACCATATACGTTAAGTTAAGGAAATCTCAAGGGAGAATTAATGATAAGAGGAGCCCAACAAAGCCGCCAATGAGTGTAGAAGCAAAGTTTACAACATGATTATTTATGAAGCGAACCCCCTTAAAGAATCTAGCTTCACAACCACAATTATGTATAGGATCCTCTGAAAATGAATTACACTTATCACACCAGTATCCAGCCTGAAGTGTAGCCCCTAAAAGGCTATCAATAGTTGAACCTATAAAACCAGACAATACAGCTATACATACAACCTTAATAAATGAGAATTCAGGTTCAACACTAAATATTGCAGCTGAAACTCCCATTAAAAGTGAAGATAAGATTATGGCAATCTCACCATATGGTGAAATAGCACCAGAAACTCCTGGCTCAACAATCTTAAAATTCGTTATAAGTCTAGGCTTCCCAGGATATAGCAAACCAATTTCAGTTGCTAAAGTATCAGATATAGCTGTGGATATAGATCCAAGAAATGCTGCGAAAAACATTCCACCACCAAATATCCCCTCACCCAACGCAAATAAAGCCGCTGCACCACCATTACCAATAACATTCCTCCAAGATCTAGCTCCACCCTTAGCTTCAGCAAACCCTAAAGCTCTCTTAAAATCATACTTATACTTTGTAAATAAACTTGAAATCAAATAGAAGGAGAGTAGCAAAAGAAACCAGCCCAAACCACCAAAAACGATTACAATTAAACCAATAATAAAGGCTGAAGCAACACCGGAAGGTTCTAGAAATCGAAATTTGAGGGAAATCCAAGACAATACTACCAAAATTAGCAATTCTAGCAGCATATGTATGTAGAGCGTCAAACCCTCCCACACTCTAAAACATAATGATGTATAAGAGAGTTAAATAGATTTCCAGCATGGGAACAATTGATTTTTAATAATTATTTCACAAATGATTATTTGGTGTGTTGAATTGAAGATTTACAGGGCATTAACGATAGCTGGATCAGATTCTGGTGGTGGAGCTGGAATACAAGCTGATCTAAAAACGTTCTCAGCATTCCAAGTTTATGGAATGACAGTTATAACTGCATTAACTGCACAAAATACTATGGAGGTTAGGGGGGTATACCCAATACCACCAGAATTCGTAAAAACACAAATAGAAGCTGTAATTGAAGATATAGGGGTTGATGCAGCTAAAACTGGAATGCTATATGATGAGGATATCATAAACGTGGTTTATGAAGAAATAGCTAAGAGAAGAGTACCTTTAATTGTAGATCCAGTTATGATTGCAAAATCCCGCGCAAAACTTCTAAAAGATGAAGCCATCAAAGCATTAAAGGAAAAGCTTATACCAATATCAAAAGTTGTTACACCAAACATACCTGAAGCAGAAGTTCTAACTGGATACAATATAGTGGACATTGACGGAATGAAGAGAGCTGCAATAGACATACAATCTACGGGAGTTGAAGCAGTTGTGATAAAGGGGGGGCATCTAACTGGAAATGAAGTTGTAGATATACTATACTATGATGGGGAATTCCATGAATATAGGAAAAGAAGAATTGAAAGTAAATGTACACATGGAACTGGATGCGTATTCTCAGCAGCAATGACAGCACTAATAGCCAAAGGAATTGGAATTATAGAAGCATTTAAAATTGCAAGTGAATTCATGGATAAAGCAATAAGCGATGGAATAAGAGTTGGCAGAGGACATGGACCAGTAAACCCTATGGCTAAAATCTATGAAGAAGCCAACAGATATAATACATGGAGAAATGTTATGAAAGTTGTTGAAGCAATCGAGGAAGATAAAAGGATAGCCCAACTAATACCAGAAGTTAGAATGAATATAGGTGAAGCAATACCAAACGCTAAAAGCTTCAAAGATATATGTGCAGTGGATGGAAGAATAACCATAGTTAATGGTAAACCAAGAGCAGCTGGACAAGTTAAATTTGGAGCTTCAAAACATATAGCAAATATAATACTATCAGCAATGAGCTTCAATGAAGAAGTTAGAGCAGCTGCCAACATAAAGTATAGCGATGAAATCTTAGAAGCATGTAGAATAGCTGGATTAAAGATCGCTGAATTCAGTAGGAAAGAGGAACCAGAGGAGATAAAGAGTGTTGAGGGGGGAACTTTGAAGTGGGGTGTGAGGAAGGCAATAACAAGTTTAGGTGAAATCCCAGACGTAATATATGATAGTGGAGAAATTGGTAAAGAAGCTATGATAAGAATTATTGGTAGAAATGCTGAAGAAGTCTTCAATAAAATTATAAAAATAATTGAAGCAAAAAAATAAAGGATATTTTTATGCAGGTAGTTTAAGCCACTCGAACAATAGGAAGTTAAGCCTCCCAACGAACAAATCAATCCTAGTAACGACTGTGGTGGCGAAGCTGTAGCCGAAAGCTATCATCATAAACCATCTACCAATCCTTGGAATGTATCCAAGTGAACCTGCATGTAGCGATGGGAATGTGAATATGAAGTAGTATAGTGAAGTTATGAATGCCACTACTAGAACTACATTTCCAAGGATTGTAATAGCATCACCTTTAGTGAAGAGTATTGATATAGTGCTACGAAGCTGTGTAAGGACATCAGCTTCAATAGACCTTACGAATGCTGCTGTTACACTAGTACCAACAACAATAGCTATTCCATACCTAAACAGCCAATACAATGTACGATGATACCTAAAGTACATTAAGACACCAATTATTAGCGGTACTATGTACCATGGATCCTTAAGTGTAGGATAAAGGTATTCGATCCCATAACCTCTAATGTTTCCAATAGCAACTGCAAAGCTATACCCAGCAGCCGCGCCAACATATGTATGTTCAGCAAATTTGAATAATGGGTTATCTCTATAAACTACACTTACGATGGCTATTGTCAAGAAAGCTGCAATCCAAATACCAATTTCAGTTATTATTTCAGTTATTATATCAGCCATTACCTAACACCCCCCTTACCCATACGTTTAGCAATAGATGCAATATTACCAATGATTATGAAAACCAGTAATATGAGCTGGGCACCTGTAAAAGCATCAGCCTTCTTAATCCCACTACCAGGTTTACCTATTAGGAATTCATACTCGCCACCTGGAGCAGACCCTGTGAGAGCAGCTACTTGCCCAGCTTCGTAATATGGTCGCATAGTAGGCAACATCATATCAAGAACACAACATAGATACTTGATTTCAGGTCGTACTACAATCCACTGCCTAATCCAACCAATGGAAGTCTCACCAGCACTTGTGAAACATATAATCATAGTGAAATCACGTATATCTTTTATGTCTTTAGCCATTGGAATCTGATCTATGGGAGTACCCTTATAATCTGATGGTACTGCAGCTTTGAAGTCTTCTGCCAAAGCTTTCATAGCAGTTTCACCGCCAGGGATATACCCTATATGGAAGTAATCCACACCATAGACTTTACCGTAAGCTTTAGGATCCACCTTCGAAAGTAAGGTATCATAAACCACCAAGCCAGTAGCATCAATGGAGAAGAAGACTAACTTCACTGGTCTACTAAAGAGGTGATGTAATGTAGCCACTTGCATAGAGTCAAAGGCTGGATAAGCACCTAAATTGCAATGTGAAATTAGAACTAGGGATCCCGGAGGGAGTGATTCAATTGCATCATACCACTTCTTGATCGGTTCAGATACGGGTACAGGCAATCCGAGGGGGCGTAGTAATGGGAGGATCATTGCAATTAAAACTATCGTGTATATTACTTCTCTAGGAATATTTTCCAAGACATCTATAATAGATTTACCAGCCATGTTCAATCCCTCCTACCAAGATATCCAGTTTCAACACCAATTAAAGTTCTTATACCAAGGAGTATTGCACCAAGAGCTGCACTCACTTGAATCCCCCTATAAGCGCCAACAGCAGGATACTTTGCGATCCAATCAATAGTCTTGATAACCCATGGAGCATATGCTTGGAAAAGTGGCGTCTTGTACATTATTGATAGGAAACCAACTACAAGTAAAGCTGCTCCTTCAAGAGTTCTAGCTCTAAATGCCCTATAGCACCCTGAAGCCATATAGAATACTAGCGAAGCGTAAACTGTAGCATCAAGTGGTGTGAGGACATATAATTGTAACCAATCCCAGTTTGCAGCTAGTGGTGTCCACCACATTCTAGGATAACCAAATAACCCTACTACAATGAATGCTGCCATGACTATGAAAAGCCATATGCTATAAAATTTATCTACCCAACTCTTTGCCCGCATTATACGTCTAGCATGTATTAGGGATATGTTGACAACACCAAAACCTATTATGAAGTTTGCAAGTAGATTAGCCCAGTTAGTCAACGTAACACCGTAATATTGTAATGAGCTTTGCCAAGGCTCAGTTATATTTGCTGGCACAAAGAAGAATTGCAACAATATTATTAATCCACATATAAACGTTATTGCTAGAGGTATATGTCTCCTATAAAGTACGGACACACCTCATCACCTCACCATTTAAGGAATTCTATAAACACATTAGAACCTAAATGTATGGCTATGAGCCCTACAATTGTTAGAGCTAAAGCAAATATTTTAACTAAATCTTGCACAAAGATGCTGCTAATGCTATAAGGCTCCTTTGTGAGGTATGCGCCAGTGGCGAACATTTCATCACCGATGATCACATAATCACATACTATTGCAAAGAATGGGATTTGGTAAATCCTAGCTGTACCAGCAATTTGTATTGAGCCAATTCTATAGAAGACTTCAGCAAACATCATTGATTCAGCCCAGAATGGTCCAACCATAACATTTCCAGCAGGCTTCTCCCTCTCAGCAATACCTGCAACAGCGGATGCAAATGCAAATTGGCTTCCAGTAAGGTATCTTATAGCTTCTTCAGGTCTAGCTCGATCAATTTTCCCCTCAGCCATATAAGCTTGCTTGTAAAGTTCTGCTGCTACTCCGAGAACGGTGGGGTCACCTACACTACAAATTATTGGCACATCATATCTTGCACATAGCTTTGCAAGCTCAGCGAAAACAGCTAGTCCAGCAACAACTTGTGGAGAAGTAGTACCAGTCAAACCGCCATAGCCAGGGGTGAAGTGTACAGGTTTACCCATCTCAGCAGCTCTACCAACAACCTCCTCTAAAGCCTCTAAACCAGCAATCTTTCTCCATTTAGGTGTCCATCCACGCTTAAGCATATTAACGCCCAGTATCGTTACAACCCATATGACTAAAAGCACTACAAGGTCTAGATATCTCCCAGCTACTATTTGCAACACATCTAAGGGTAATCCATTAAATGGCATATTTTCAACCCCTTAAATTGAGTGGTGTCACTTTTTGTAACTCATTTAAACCTTACGTTTGAAAAGGTATATAAACATTTCCAAAATTTCTCCACACTATTTAGGATGCCGAGTATATGAAAATATTAAAATCACTGTACTTCAAGATGATTATTGGGATGATTAGGCTCGAAAGATATGACTCCTCAGATGGGGGATGATTAACCCATGCTAGATGACCACAAAAATTATTTAAGCGTTTTATACATTTAGTTGTGTTCAATATATGGTGATACTCGATGTCTAAGAAGGCGAAGAAGGCTGTTAAAGCTAAAGCAGAAGTGAAAAAGATTGTTAGGGATAGTATTAGTGAATCTGAATTGATTGAGAAGCTTAAGAAGGATTTGAAGAGCTTCCAATACCTAACACCATTAATTGTGACGAATAAGTATAATGTTAGTTTAGGAGTATCGAAAAAAGTTTTAAGGAAACTTGCAGAAACCAATCAGATTAAGCTTGTGGCTAACAATCCAAGAAGCCCAATATACATAGTTCCAAAATAAGTGGATGCAAAAAGATATTAGGAGGTTGAATCATTTAGATTTAGGGTTAATGGTGACCTCCAATTGTGTTCAAGATATATAACACGTTAACTTCACGTAAAGAAGTTTTTAAACCGCTAAATAGAAGTCTTGTGAGAATGTATGTATGTGGACCAACAGTATACGACAAGACACATATAGGCCACGCAAAGGCATATGTAGCTTTTGATGTTTTGAGGAGGTATCTGGAGTTTAAGGGTTACAATGTTTTAAAAGTGGTTAACATAACTGATATCGATGATAAGATAATTAGGAAATCCATTGAATTGAAGGTAGATTATAGGGAGATAGCAGATAAATATTGTAAAGATTTCATGGAAGCATGTGAGAAACTAAATATAAAGAGAGCACACATATACCCAAAAGCTACGGAGCATATTGAAGAAATCATAAACATAATTAAGGAATTAATTGAGAAAGGGTATGCCTATGAATCTGATGGAAATGTATACTTTGATGTAAAGAAATTCAAAGATTACGGTAAATTATCAAAGATAAATGTGGAACAAGTAAAACCACAAGATGAAGGGGTTGGTAAAAGGAATCCACAAGACTTCGCATTATGGAAGAAAGCTAAACCCATGGAGCCATATTGGGATAGTCCATGGGGTCCAGGGAGACCTGGATGGCACATAGAATGCTCAGCTATGTCCTCAAAATATCTTGGAAAACAATTCGACATACATGGTGGTGGAGAAGACCTAATATTCCCACACCATGAAAACGAGATAGCTCAAAGTGAAGCATGCTTCAATAAGACACCATGGGTTAAATATTGGATTCATGTTGGACTTCTAATGATGGGTAAAGATAAAATGTCGAAATCATATGGAAACATAATAACTGTTGAAGAGATAACTTCAAAATACTCGCCAATGAAGGTTAGATTCTACTTGATCAGTGGACATTATAGGAGTCAAATGGTATTCCAAGAAGAAAATCTCGAAGCTACTGGAGCAGCCTATGAAAGAATTTTAAACACAATATCAACGTTAAAGAGTATATCAACAATAGATGTGAAAGTTAAAGATAGCTCATTAAAGAGGATCATGAATATAGGTAGAATTAGAAGGAGATTTTTAGAAGCATTAGATGACGATTTAAATACACCAAAAGCCATAGCAGAACTACATTCACTAACCAATTTCGCCAATGATGAAATAATACCAAATGAAGATTATCCAGCTGCAAGAATAGCCCTAAAAGTCTATGAAGATGCATATAGGATACTCGGAGTTTTCAAGGAAGTATTTGAAGAAGAAGAGGTTAGAGAAGACAAAAAATTGTATGAACTCGTAAATCTACTAGTAACAGTAAGACAGATACATAGAAGTAGAAGGGAATGGGAAGTGGCGGATTTAATAGCAAGGGGATTGAGAAGTCTTGGAATAGAATTATCGGATCAAAAAGATAAAACTATATGGTGGTTTAAGAGCACTTGACATTCAGAGATTCATATACTGCAGCTAGTAAGATTGGTAGAATTACTGTGGCATCACCATAAACAGTAACCTTCTTAGCATCAGGTTTAACTTTACCCCAACTCACAGCTTCCCTAATTTGTGCACCACTCAAACTACCATCATATTCAAATGCTGTAGTTAAGTAAACTGCATAATCTAAGCCACCCTTAAATTGATTCCACCATATTGTATGATGCTTTGATATTCCACCACCAATCATCAGTGCACCAGTAACCCTACTATCAAAAATTATATCTGAAAGCTCCTTCTGATCTTTAAGAACATCAATATTGAATTTATGAGATTGAGAATACATGAACAAGCTAGTTCCAAAACATGAGTCTACAATTCCAGGAACGTATACTGGAACCCCCCTCAAATATGCTTGTCTAAGAAATGAATTATCATCACTCAATCTAGCTCCAATTTCACTTAACAATTCCCTAACACCCCAAACAGACTTAATCTTCGTAAGTTCATCTAACAAATTCCAAGTAAACTTTTCAATTATAACACCATAAGATTCCTGTGGGATGAGAATGTTACCAAGCCTAAATATACCATGCTCTCTTAGAATTGCATCATCATAACCGAAATCTCCATGATAATAATCTCCACCAAGCGATCTAGCTACATCATGATCAATAGAACCTCCAGTAGTTATAATTACATCAATAAATCCTCTCCCTATCAATTCAGATATAACTCCTCTAAGACCTGTAGCCAGCAAATTGGCTGTGAAAGATAAGAAAACTTTACACTCCTCATCACTAAACATTTCCAATAAGATCTTATACGCATCGTAAACAAATTTGGATGAGAATCCACCCATCAAACCATACTTTTCAACAATATCCTTAACACTTTGAATATTGCAAACCCTGACGTCCACAACTTTATCCCGCAATATACTCGACAATACTGAACCCCTCAACTTAGAGGAAGCCCTCTACAGTAAACCTTACCTGAAACCCTCCTAATAAAATTGCTACATGAAAAGCATATTAGAAATGGAATATCCTCACTACGAATCGGACACGATACAATCTCCCTACGCATACTTGAAATCATCTTAGAACCAACAGCACCCTTAATCTCATCTAAAACCTCTTGGGGAATTTTCAAAGCCCTCTCCACACGTTTAACTTCAACAACATACTTAGCCTCACTCAATATAACAGCACCAAAACATACTCTTCCAACAATAAGTAAATTAAGTTTGCTATACAAAACTCAATTTTAACATTTAAATATGAAGTTGAATCTATAGTATGATGAGTAGATGTGAGTGGGAAAAGTTTACCAATAGATTTAGCTTCAAAAGATTATCAAGCAGCAAAAAGGTATGCAATACAAATATACATGGAAGGAGTGGATATAGCATATAGAGTTGCACAACAATCAAAAGAGAAGTATGGTCTCAGTGAAATGGAGTATATGGCAGTATTTGAGAAGCTATTGGACAAAGCATTCAGCCCACTAAAATACTTAATACAAGAATACGAACATCTACCAGAAGACATAAAAGCAATATTCAAAACAGAAGAAGAGAGGGAGATCGACAAAAAGATCACGGAACTTGTATCAAAAAGACTCTTAAAAATAATTGAAGAAGCAGAAAGGTTTGGTAAATCAAAGGGGTAACTCATCAAATTACTTAAAATCAAACGTAAAACAATACTTAACGAAGAAGGATATTAATAACTTATTCCAAACTTAAATTTAGGGGGATATAAAACATTCAAATTGGACCAATACACTAACACCATTATTAGCTCTAATAATATTGATAATCCTGAGAAGAAGAGAAATACTAAACATTCTACCAAAAGATTTTATTAACAGAATAACAAGCATAACTCCCATCATAATAATATTGATATTAACTTTGACTATGGGACTCATTATTTGGTTTAAAAGTGGCGAAAAGATATTCTTAGGCTTTGATGGTATAAAACCAGTTCACATAGACATCTCAGGAAATAAGCACATAGTAATATTCGGGATGACTGGGAGTGGTAAGACTGAAACCGCTAAGAGAGTTCTAAATGGAAGTAAGAAGGGGAAACTGATAATAGACTGGTCAGGAGAGTATGTTGATTATAAATCTGTGGAACCTTCAAAATTGAAAATAGATTTAAAACGGGAAGATGTTATAGATGCAATTATAAGCACATTCCAATTAACCATACCTCAACAAACTCTATTAATAGAGGCTATTAAAAGGGGTGGAGGAAGCTTAAAAGATGTTATAAACGATGTAAAGGGGATTGAATGCAAAAGTGACTCTGGAAGAGAAGTTAAAGATGCATTACTGAGAAGACTATCAATACTAGAGAAGCTAAGCTTATTCAATGGATCAAAAGAGTTAGTGGAAGTAGAAGCCATAGACCTATCTAAAATGGCTTTCGAAGCAAAGAAGCTTGCCGCAAATATAATACTAAAATCCTTCTACAACAATCCAAACCCAAGGATACTAGTGATAGAGGAAGCACAAAACATAATGCCAAGAAATCAAAACCCAGACAGCATAAATACTGTGGAATTGATAATAAATGAGCTTAGAAAACATGGTGTAAACGTAATATTGATAGCACAAACACCAAGTCAAATATCAACTGTATACAGAAATGCAGAATACATAATCCTACATAAAATGAGACTAACACATTATGAGATACAAGAACTTGGATTAAAACCAGAAGATGGAGAAACCATATCAAAACTAGATGTGGGAGAATGCATGATTTTAAGTGGAGGAATTAAAAGGAAAGTCAAGATTAAAACTGTTAGAAAAAATAAAACAGTTAAAATAACAAAAATAACCAACCGTGAAGAGGAAGTTAAAGTAAGCAAATCCGAAAACAGAAATGAGAATTCAAATGGGAGAAAATGGGATTACGATGAAATTAAGATGAAATTAATGGAAGTTGAAAACTACTACAAGAAGTTAATGGATAAAATGAGGGATATTGAAAGCGTTAAAATCATAGAAAACCCTATGAAATTGGGGGAATTCATAGATAGAACAGAAGACAATATTAGGAAGATAAACATTGCAATAAACATCTTAAAAGATAAATTGACATCAATAGAAGAAGAACTGGAGAAAAGAGCTATCGAAACAAGACAAACAAATGGGAGAATAGAAAAAGTAGAAAAACAAACAATCATAAATACCAATAAAATCATCGAGTTAGAAAGGAGATTAGCAGATATGACTATGAGGATGAAGGGGTTTGAAGAGTGGGTTAAGGAGGCGCTATCAAAAATTGAGTATAAACAATGAATATAGAAAATACTTTCCATACAAGGAATACAGGCACGGGCAACTGGAAGCTATAAGGGAAATTACAGAAATAATAACGCTCAAAGAACACCTGATATTAAGAGCACCATCAGGATTTGGTAAAACAATCACTGTACTCACAGCCACACTACCAACACTTGAAAGAGAATCTGATAGCAAATTAGTATGGCTCTGCAGAACAAACCGAGAGAATAATAGGGTTATAGAAGAATTGAAAAAGATCGATAATATACCAGACAACATAAATGCAATAGTTATAGAAGCTAGAGCAAAACTTTGTATAAAAGATGTAGATCGAGAATTGAAGAAAGATCATGAAGCATTTTCAATATTGTGCTCAGAAATGAAAAAACAAGGTAAATGTGAATACTATAATAAATTGATAATTGAAAGCATAAAGCTACCACAAATATGTGGAGTTAAAGAGCTTAGGGAAGTATGTGAGAAGAGTGATGTATGCCCATACGAAGTTGCAAAGAAAGGAGTGCCAAACGCCAGATTGATAATAGCAAATTACAATTACATTTTAATGCCACAAATACTTAAAACCCTAAACACAAAACTAGATAACTCAATACTAGTCGTAGATGAAGCACATAATCTACCAGAAATTGCAACTGAAATAGAAATGGAGAAAATAACTTTGAGAGGTTTAAATGAAACATCATCTGAGATGATGAGGGAAGGAATAGAAGAATACAAGTGGATCATTGATGAAATAATAAAAATTGTAGAGAAAGGAGAGGAAGATAAAGTTGTAGATAAAATTTACTTGAAAAACATTCTTGAAGAAAAGTGTGGTAGTCTAAGTCAACTGGCATCAATACTAATTGGAATTGGAAATAATGTAAGACGTAGAATAGCGAGAAATGGAGGGAAACCAGTATCACATATACATCACTTAGGCAGATTTCTAATGAAGTTACATGAAACTTTAGGTAGAGATGAATACGTGTTATTCTCCGGAAACGGTGAAATGTGGATAGAATGCTTCGACCCATCAAACATAATAAAAAGAGTGTATAAAATGTTTAAAGCCACAATAAGCATGTCTGGAACAATAAATGAAAATTATGGTGAATTAGTGGGGTTGGAAAGCTACAAGTATAGAGAAGTAAACTACCTTGAGAAAAGAAATATCCTATCAATACTAGTCCCAAATGTAACCACAGATTATGAGATGAGAAAGCCTGAAATGTATCAAAAGATATGTGAGTACATATCCATAGTTGCAGAAAACATAAACACTGGAATAGGTGTATTCACAGCATCATATGAAGTGCTAGAAGGAATATTAAATGCAGGTATAAGGAATATCAGAAAACCAATATACATAGAAAATCGAAATGATAGCCCTAAATTAAATGAATGGAAAATAGAGGAATACAAGAGGATGGCAAAAACCGGTGGTGCAGTATATGTTGGAGTATGTGGTGGCAGAGCAAGTGAAGGGGAAGACTTTCCGGGAAGTGAAATGGACATAGCATTACTAGTTGGAATACCATTCCCAGAGCCATCAATAAGAATGCAGAAGAGGAATGAATACTATGAGAAAAGATTTGGAGAGAATGGCATCTTATATAGCTATATTCTATCAGCAATATGGAAAGCTTCACAAGCAGCTGGTAGAGTTATAAGAGGACCTGAGGATAAAGGGGCAATAGTGTATTTAGATGAAAGATACAGAAGATACATAAAACTACTACCAGAATGGCTGAAACCAAGGAAGGTTATAAAGGAGCCAGAGCAATTGAAGGAGGAGTTAACACTCTTCTTCACATAAGAACAAAACATATAAGTGTATATTGATGATGTAGATGTTATCGGATAAACAAATGAAGATTAAAAATGAAGAGGAATGCATAGTAGAAATTTTGACAGCAAATCAAGAAAGATTCAGAATAAAATTACTGAGAGCAATAGCTCCCCTTACGGTATCACAGATCATGAGGAAACTTCCATTGAAATCCATTATAATCATACATGAAGGTAAAATGTACATACCACTGGATATAGATGTCAAGGCAGATAAAACCGTGAAAAGAGCTGTAAGAGGAGACGTAACATACTCCACCATAAGCAAATCAATGGTGATATACATGAGAGATTCCGAAATTCAAAAACCTGAAATAAAATTGGGACAGGCGTTAGACATTGAAGAATTAAGTAAGATTAAAAGTGGTACAAGCATAATACTAACGGGTGGAGATAAATGATGGTTTACATAGCTGGAATAAGAGATTTAAGTTTAATAGACTACCCTAGACATCCATGCATAGTGATATGGTTTCAAGGATGCAATTTCCGATGCCAATACTGCTACAATTACGAGTTATGGGAATGGAAAACGGAAAACAAAATAGGATTAGAGGATTTGATAAAAAGGTTGGAGGAAGCATGTAAATGGATTGAAGCATGTAAAATAACTGGCGGGGAACCAACACTACAATCAGAAGCATTAGAAATTATTGGTGAAAAATGCATGGAAATCGGATTAAAATTTGGGATGGACACTAATGGAACAAACCCAAAAACCATACAACAATTAGCTAGTAAAAAGCTGTTGAATCATGTGGCAATAGATTTAAAAGCCCCCCTCAAAGTAGAAGACTATAAAAAGCTAACCAACGTAAATATAACTGAAAAAGATTTAGAGAACATAAAGAGATCAATAAAATTAACTTTAGAAGAAGATAGCATAGAAAACGTTGAAATAAGGATACCAATAATAAGGGGGTTCAATGATAAACCAGATAAGATAATTGAAATGAGAAAGACTCTAAT
>JANZKA010000005.1 GCA_025060975.1 Candidatus Culexarchaeum nevadense | reverse complement strand
TCTTCCTCTTCTTCCTCCTTCTTTTCCTCCTCTTTCTTCTTTTCTTCTTTTGGTTTTGCTTCAGCTGATGGTGCTGCACTAACCGCTGCAGGCATTGTTATTCCCTCAATTTTTAATTCTGAATTTGTTTGCATGAGTTTCATAGCTAATATCACTGCTCTACTATTTGCAACTAATAATGTTTCCTTTAGAATCGTTGGATCTGGTGCTGCTGCTTCTGCTGCTACTTTCTTTGCAATTTTCATGGCTCTAGTTATCACTTGCGTCATTATTTCTGGTATTGGGAGCGCTGTATAGATGGCTATTGCATATGCATTTCTAATAGCATTTTTTATTGTTTGGCTATATTCTTCGATGTTTAATTTAATATCTTCTTCCTCCAATATTCTTTTATTGAAATACAATGCTTTTATTCTCATTTTTACTTCGATTGGTTTTATATTCAACCTTTTCAGTATGTCTGCTAAGTCTGGACTTATTACATCCCCCTTTTTAGCAACGACGGTATCCCTAGTTATCCAGATAGATCCTTCTTCAATTTTTATTGGGATTTTTAATGCATTGAATTTGCTTATTATTGGTCCAGGGGTCATTCCGGTATTTCCAGAAGGAACTACTATATCGTTTTGTGCAATATCTCCTGCTTTTGCTTCCATGTACACCTTATTCTTTTCCAGTATTAGTGTTAGTTCAAATGGATTTCCATTTGAAAATATGAATGCATTTTGTTCTGACAAGTATTTCTCTAATGCTTCTATATTTTCCAGATCATTTGAACATTTTTCAATAGCTTTTTTGAATAAAGTGTTTTTTGCGATTTTCAAGTGGATATTATTGTTTCTTAGTATTTTACGTATTTCTTGTAATTGACGGGCTCTTAACCCTTTAAGAGATGCTATAGCTACTATTTCATTAGATTTTAGTAGTTTAATTAATTCTTCTAAGATTTCTTGTTTCTTTACTTTTTTCGGAACTCTTTTTTCAAGGGGTTTCAACATTGCTCATCACTTCAAACCGTGATTTTTACTGGTTTACCCATAGTTGTCTTAATGTATATTGACTCAATATTTCTTAAGCTTTTAAATTTTTCTCTTATCCTTGATATTATTGTTAACGCGTTTTCTACAATTTTCTCTGTCGGCATGTCTTCTGTGCCAATTATGCATTGTATTAATGGTTGATTCCTAGTTCTAATCCAAACAGTATTTTGTGCTTTACTTACCGCTGAAGTTATATCTCCTGTGGGTGGTATTGGTTCAGGCATTTTATTTCTTGGTCCCAGTATAGGTCCGAGGTATCTGCCTATGAGTGGCATGTAGTCTGCTCTAGCTATGAATACATCGTAGTTTTCAGCTAACTTTTTTAATTCCTTTTTGTTTGATGCTAACTTTTCTAGTGCTTCTCTGCTGATAACTGCCTTTACTCCTGCTTCTCTAGCTTTTAATGCAAAGTCTCCATCTCCGAAAACGCATATGCTTACTTCTTTTCCTATCTGATTTGGAAGTATAACCTTCTCATTTATCCTGTTCTCTGGCTTCTTTAAATCAACATCTCTCAAATTTATTATTAGTTCGATTGATTGTTTGAAATTTCTTTTCTTTGATTCCTTTTTGGCTCTTTCTATTGCATCCTTCAATTTGTCTTCTAGTGATGACATCTACTTTTCAGCCTCCTCAAATATTTTGTCATATTTTCCTTCATCTATTTCCTTTTGGACTACTCGCGGATCTTTCCCCTCTACTGTAACCCCCATACTTACACATGTCCCTAAAATTTCCTTTACAGCTGCTTTAAGTGTTTTTGCTAGTAGTTGTGGCCTTTTTATTTTTGCTATTTTTATGGCTTGTTGTATAGTCAAATTCCCAACTTTATTCGCATGTGGTGTCCCAGATCCTTTTTCCGCTTTTATTTCTCTAAGTATTAGGGCTGCTGTTGTAGGTATCCCTACTTCTACGGAGAACTTCTTTGTTTCAACATCTACTGTCACTATGACTGGAACCCTCATTCCAAGAAACTCTTTGGTCTTCTCATTTATTTCATTCACTACTTGCATTACATTTACTCCTAGGGGTCCTAGAGATGGGCCTATAGGAGGCCCTCCCGTAGCTTTACCCCCCTCAACTAGGAATGTAAAGCTTTTTGTACTCTTCATAAGTTCCCCCATCATCGTGTATTTATTTTGCTAATGTTTATCCAATAATCTTTCTATTATACTTTTCTTAGTAATACCCATCTCTTTATGATTTTAAGTTTTTGAAGTTTTCCTTATGGCATCAGCATTTATCGTTATTGGCAATGTATACGTCACTTCCAACAATTCTAATGTTACTTCTTCTTTTTCTGCATTTATTTTTGTTATTTTTCCAGTCATCCCCTTGAATGGTCCACTTACTATTTCAACGATATCTCCCACTTTCAATCCTTCTAGTGGTGATTTTTGAATCAGAAATTTTTCTATTTCCTCTATGTTTACAACTCCTGGAATCCATCCTTTTACATGCCTTATCCCGCTTATTGTATCAATAATTTTTGTAGCATGTGTTATTTCAATGAATAGGAATCCATTGATGTCTTTCGGTACTATTATTGATAGTACTCCCATGTTGGCTGCTTTTGCTCTTGCCTCTATAAGTAGTGCAACGTTGTTTTCTTGCCCAGCGGTGGTTCTAATAGTGTAGTAGGGTGTCATTCTTTCACCTTGGCAATGCTTGTAGAACTAATGCTATTAACTGTATTATGAACCCGTATCCACCAAGTATAAGTAGTCCTAATATGCATATTCTAATGGTTAATGAATATTCTTCCCACGTTGGTTTTCTAGATAATCTTATGATCCTTTTAATTGATTCTTTGAAGCTACTCATAGTACTCATGCCTCTAGATTTAAGGAGGATTTATTATATAAAATTGTTGCTTTTATCCTCATAGTAATGATGCTAATATTGCTTTTTGTACATGTAATCTATTTTCAGCTTGATCCCAAACTATTGACCTTTCTGAATCAATAACTTCATCTGTTATTTCCAAGCCGCGGTGTGCCGGTAGACAGTGCATTATCATGGCTTTTGGAGAATATGACAGTAATCTTTTATTTACTTGGTATGGTGTGAATTCCTTCATTCTTTTTTTACTTTCCTCTTCTTGCCCCATGCTTATCCATACATCTGTGTATATGAAATCCACATCTTTCACAGCTTCTTCTGGTGACGTATATAAGTTTACGGTGGATCCGCTTTCAGCGGAGTTTATTTCAGCGATCTTCAATACATCTTGTCTAGGCATATAGTCTTTTGGTGATGCAACGTTTACGTGTAATCCAAATTTTGTTGATGCTATTATTAGTGAGCTACATACATTGTTTGAGCCGTCTCCAATAAATGCTATTTTAATTCCCTTCAAATACCCTTTTTTCTCATATATTGTAAATATATCTGATAGTGCTTGGCATGGATGGTGTAGATCACTTAAACCATTTATTACTGGTATTGTGGCTGCTCTAGCCATTTCTTCTAGATCTGTATGCCTATATACTCTTGCCATGATGCCATCTACGTATCTGCTAAGAACTTTTGCTGTATCACTTATAGTTTCTCCTCTGCCAAGTTGTAGTTCATTCCAACTTAAGTATAATGCTTTTCCGCCTAATTGGTACATTGCTATTTCGAAGGATACTCTTGTTCTTGTTGATGGTTTTTGGAATATCATCGCCAAAGTTTTCCCCTTTAAAACTTCCTTTATCCTCTCCCCAGCGTAGTATTCCATCTTCATCTTTTCAGCTAATTTTAAGAGCTTCCATAACTCTTCAGTTGTAAATTCTTGTAATGTTAATAGGTCTCTACCTTTCAGTGACATTTTCCTCCGTAGCTATCTAGATGTTTTATGAATATAAATTGTTTACTTTCATGTCTTAATCTATTAATTTTTGTATTAACCAATTTCCATCAAATTTTATTAAGTCCGTATACTTTTGTCCTGTGCCTATGTATAGTATTGGTTTCTTTGTCGCAAACATTATTGATAGGGCTGCTCCACCTCTTACATCTGCATCTACTTTTGTTATTATTGAGCCGCTTATTCCCACGTATTTGTTGAAGGTTTCTGCTTGGGTTAATGCATCATTACCTGTTAGGGCGTCTCCAACGAATATTGTATAATCTGCTTTGATGACCCTAATTATTTTTGTTAACTCCATCATCAAATCTTTGTCTGTATGCATTCTTCCAGCTGTATCTATTAGTACTACTGGTATTCTATGTGCTTGTGCATATTTTACAGCGTCATAGGCTACAGCTGCTGGATCTGCCCCGTAAGTGTGTTTTATCATTCTTACTCCAATTCTATTTGCGTGTATAGCTAACTGCTCTTCAGCTCCAGCTCTAAATGTATCGCTACATGCAAGCACGGAGTTTATATTCTTCTCTTTAAGTTTGAATGCAAGTTTTGCTATGGTGGTAGTTTTACCGCTACCATTCACTCCAACGAATACTATTTTTACTGGTATTTCTCCGTTTTTCATTCTTTTAATAATTTCTGCTTCTAAATCTATTTCTCCCACCTCTGTAAGTATATCCATTATTGCCTTCCTTATACACTCCTTCAATCTTGTGGCAGGGTTTTCACTTCTGGGAATTTTTGAGCCTATCAGTGTTTCAAGTATTCTTTTCTCTAAGTATTCTGCAACATCATATGCTACGTCGCAACTTAGCAATTGAATTTTCCATTCAAATAGTATTGGCTCTAATTCTTCCTTTGATAATGTTTTTGTAGATGCTATTTCGATTATTTGTTTTATTGCGTTCTTGAGTTTACTAAACAATATTCATCATCCTTGAGTACCCTTTTCTCTTAATTGCTGAATTAACGTGTTTAATTGATTTTGAAGGTATTCTATTCCACTTAGGGTTTCTGTTAATTTTTGCTGTATTTCAATTTGTTGTTTTTGCAGAACTTCCATTCTCTTTTCAAGAATTTCTCTTACATCTTTATTTGATTTTTTGATTATCACATTGGAGCCTACATTTACGTATGCATACTCGTTGTCTACGAGTATTGCATCTATCATTATCTGTGATCCTAGTGGTAAAATGACTTTATGATTCTTTTCCATTTTGCTTATTTCATTTAATGTTTCTAATGCTAATTGAAGGTCTATTAATTGTCTCTGTATTATTTCACCTTGTTCTTTTAATGCATCTGCTATCGAATTTAATGTGGTTATTTGTGCGTACAACCTACCAACTTCTTCTTCGATTTCTTTTCGATCAAATTTCCTCATTTATCTTCTCTCTCCATAAAACTTGTATTAAACTGTTTTTTGTATCTTTTGGATTTATTACTTCTATATTTTTTATTCTTACATTCCCCCTCTTCACTCTATGAATTCCGCTTAAATTTGAATAGACTCTTTCAATAGCTTCCTCTGGTTTTAGTCCAGGTATATCTAGCGTGAATTTCATGTTAGCTCCATTTCTGAGGATTACTTCACCACTCACTCGGTATATTTTAACGCTCATTTCATATAACCCCCCCGAGCACTCTTTCTATATGTGCTATTTCTGGCCCTGTAGATGTGCTTCCAACTAATATCCCGTTGGAGTTAGCCACTATACCCACCCCCACTACGGGAAATCCTGCATTTACTGTCCCTACATCCACCTTTACTTTTAATATTTCACTTATATTTTTTAATTCTTCTTCGGTTGCCATTGGGTGAACTATGCATCCCTTATTACTTGCTACTCCAACAGATCCTACCACCTTATATCCTGCTATCGTAAATTTTTCTACTTCCACATTTAATACATCTCTTATGACCTTAATTTCCTCTCTATTTAGATCTGGGCTTACTATTGAGGCATAGTCATTTGTGAGTACTATGTTTCCGAGTGCTGTTATCTTGCTTGGGAATATTTCGATGTTAACTCCCAGCTCTTTTAACTCCCTTTTTAAATATTCAATTTCATCTTGTGGTGTGTAGTATGGTACCAATATTCCATTAGAGTTTCCAATGGTTAACACTCCTAGGAGTACTGAGTTGCATAAGTTTATTTGTACAGTTTTTACTTTCAATGTTTCTTCGATTATCTTTATTATCTTTAATGGTATGTTTGATGGTGCTAAAACATATTTATCTGATGCTGAGAGGAAAACCCCTATATTGTTACTTCCATAAATTGATAGTCTCTCTATCAAATTGTTTTTACCTCTATTCTTTCTCCATAAATGGATATACTTTTACAATGCCTTCCGAATTTTTGGTTACCCTTACCCTTATTTTCCTTGGTGGCTTTTGTATCCCCCTTGACCATAGGATTTCATTTACTTCTGGAGTTATGATCACTTTATCAGTTTTCATATGTTTCATTATGAATTCCTTTAAAAATCTAACTGCACGTGGAGTTCTTTTCACTCTAGGAACGTAATATGCTATTTTTAGTGGTACTGTGTATATTCGTTCTAAAACTATATCTTCTTTTTCGCTTTTACTCATTTCAACCCCCCCTATACCTTTAATTTTGTTTGACGCCAATGTCTGAGTTTTGGATGTCTTCTAAACTTACCCATAGTCTTTATAACAACCCATAATGGGACTGGGGAATTCTGTTTATTTGCATGAGCTAACCTAAGTTTTCTAGCTAAATGTTTATTCTTCGCCAAATTCACTCCCCCCTTTTCCATATAATTTTAGTTGGCCTTTTACTCATCACCCTACTTAATATCTCCTTTAATTGTTCATCAGTTATCGGTATATGAAGTCTCCCGCTTTGAGCTAACTGTATTAATTGTAATTCTATTTGCTCAACGATTTCTGGTCTAACCATTTTTAAATTTGCAAGTCTGCTTCTAGCTTCCGGAGTAAGTATTCTCCTTAAAGCCTCTTGTTTAGCTGCCTCTATAGCTTCCCTCTTTTTAGCTTCCTCTATTTGTCTTTTTAATTCCATCATCCTCTTTCGCTTAATTTCCTCTAATTCCTCATCATATTCCTCATATTCGATGTTTTCATTTGTCATGTTTACTTCACCTCTACTTCATGCAATAATATATTTTTTAAGTTCAGGATTTTCTTTCATAAGGCTTCTGAATATTTTGTTTGATGTTGTATACAATAGCGAGAGCCCTTCTGGAGTTAGAGTTCTACCTCCCCCTTCAATCTTTTTCACAAGTTTTGCGTCTTCTAATTGTTGCATTATTTTCCTAATAATCTTCCCTCCACTCTTTCTGAAATGGCATTTCCTTGTTCCCCTCTGCTTTCTTCCACCAAAAGCTGTTCTCAGTCTCTCCACCCCAACTTCACCTCTTAAATATATCTTTCTAAGTATTGCTGCAGCACGTATGTACCACCAATCTGGATTATCGGGGACTCTTTCCCTATGACTTCCCGTTTTCACATATTGTGCCCATATTGGCGGTTTTATTTGTGGGTAATTCTCTTTTATAATCTCTGCTAACTCTTTAATCAATCTGTCCGCTGGAACTGCTTTTGGTGAAACCAATGTCCGTCACCAAACTTTGTTAAGCTACTTTTCAATTCTCGTGTTATCTCTTATAAATTATTTGCTTTTCTGCCTTCTATATAATGTTATTGTTCTCCCTCTAACATCCATAACTTCTGCTTTTAATGATAAAGCTATTTCTTTAGCTAGTTCCTTCATTTTTACTTCTTCTATTAATGGTGAATTTTTAAGCAATTTTATCTTCACAACTTCATGTTCATCTAGTTGTCTATCTATCTCCCTCATAACAGCTTCTGTTAATCCACTTCTACCCACATTTATTTTTGGAATTTCATTTCTAATTATGAGTGATTTAATCTTGCGTTTATTGATACCCATTAATATCAATAGAATAAGTAGAAGTTACAATAAATATTTTATTCCTTCTTCCTTATTATGTACCTCATTCTATTCCCACATTTATGGCATGTTACTACTACATGTGTGCTCCTTCTACTTCTAATTCTAACGTGGCAGTTTACTCCTGGAACTAGAAATGCATAGCATTTATGACAAAATCTACGTCTCCATTTTGTTGGTATTCTTATTCTGGCTTTCATACTTATTTTACGGGCAATTTCTACATATCTATCTGCAAGTTCAGGATTTTCATGGAATATCTGTTCTGCCATTCTGAATAGTTTGTCTATACGCTCTCTCCCTATTTCACGTATCACTCTCCACATTAATTTAATAGAGTCTAATTGTCATATTTAAACTGGGTGCTCCCTATATTGCCTCATCTTAACATAATTATTGGAGAAGCAGCTTTAGAACTTGTACCTAAGGAGATAATTGATCATCCAGTTGTAGTGAAAGATGCTAAGAAGCGCAGGAAGAAGAGTAGTGAAATTCTCTTAGACATTTCTAAACATTATTGGGCAATGAAATCTCTGGAAAATTATTGGAAACGAGGCAGACCTGACATAACACATCTAATATTACTTAACGTTTTAGGTTTCCCCGCAAATAAGAGGGGATTAATAAGGGTATATGTTCACACAGTAAATGATATGGTCATAACTCTCGACCCATCCATCCGTTTACCAAGGAATTATAATAGGTTTGTAGGTTTAGTAGAGCAGTTATTCAAAGTTGGAAAAGTTCCGCCCGATAGCGATACCCCTCTCATGATTGTTAAATCGTGTAGTTTGTCAAATTTAATTAATAGCATCCGTCCATCTAAAACCGTACTATTAACTTCTGCTGGTGAAAGGGTTCACCCAAATGATTTAGCAAAAATGCTTGTCAAAGAGGATAATCCAGCAGTTATAATAGGCGGATTTCAAGAAGGGGAGTTCTCAGAGGGAAATTTGAAATTGGCTGATGTAAAATTCTCAATATACCCTGAAACTCTCGATGCGTGGGTTGTAGCTGCAATTATTGTACACAATTACGAAATTGAAATGAACCTATACTCCATGGTTTAGTATTAGCTGATCAGTGTTTCCAGCGTAAATCATCGGTTCACCCTCATTGACCCTCTTCACATCATTTCACAATTATTTAAACCAATATACTACATAAACATTAACATTATTAACATTTATATTTCGCTTTCCCACCTGCCCATACCCTGATTTACTGTTTAATTAATTATTGTTTAATTGTAGTGGACCGGGCGGGATTTGAACCCGCGACCCCCCGCATGCCAAGCGGATGCTCTTCCAGGCTGAGCTACCGGCCCAATATCTAAAAGTAATTGTAATGTTGGAAATAAATTTTTTACCCTCTTTAAATCGTCTCTCGTCACGTCACCTTATTTAAGATCAACAATACAGACGACTTCAAGATTGATTAATAGATAGAGAGTTAGAAATATGATTTTAGGAAACTAAAACCGTTTAAGTACAACTTAGTTCTTCTCCACTAGTTATGCTTATAAGATTAAGGTTATGTGATATTATTGAAAAAGCTGAGAGGAGATTTATGGACTTGAAAACCATCCTATTTGTATGTGTTGAAAACAGTTTTAGAAGTCAAATTGCTGAAGCCTACTTTAACAAGTATGCTCCTAAAGGCTGGGTTGCCATAAGTGCTGGGATAAAACCAGCAGATAAAGTCCATCCAAACGCTGTGCAACTAATGCTTGAAGAGGGCATAGACATAACCCATAAAAAACCACAAATAATTACTAAGGAGCTTCAGGAAAGAGCTGATATAGCAGTGATAGTGTGTAGTGGTGCTCTTTGTCCCATAGTATATACTAGATATGTTGAGGAGTGGAATATACCTGATCCAGCAAACATGCCGCTTGATGAAGCCAGAAAAATCAGAGATACAATAAAAGATAAAGTCTTAGACCTCATTAAAAGGCTTTCCGAGATTAAAGACTAGCTTTAACACCCTTTTTAGCTTTTTCTGAAATCATTTCAACCTTCCATATCTAAGAGAGAATTATTAATTTATAGAAGATGGAGCCTCGGGCGGGATTTGAACCCGCGACCAACGGCTTACAAGGCCGCCGCTCTACCGAGCTGAGCTACCGAGGCATTCTATAATTCAAAAGTTTAATTTTTGATATTTATTTTTAACTTGTAGATATATTTTTGATGATTCTTCTGCTATGATCTCTATTATTCTTATTGGTTCCGGTGTTCTTCCCCATATGGTGTTATCCTTCAATATTTTTGTTGCTTCTTCTACGTCTATCCCTATAACTTCAATGTAGACTGGTTTTTCATTGATTTTTATTTTTACTTGATGTATCCCTTTCGAGGCTTTTAGGGTCCTTTTTATTATTTCCCATCTTGTTCGCCAATCTGGGAAATGTTTTATTAATGCTGATATGACCTTTTTGTTATCTGGCTTCTTTTTAGTGTATACTATTAATGGTATTTTTAGGTTTACCCATATTTTCTCTGCATCTATTAAGTTGAATCCAGCATAGGATATTCCATTTAGAAGTATGATGTCTATTGGTTTTGCTTCATCTATTATTTCGATAGCTTTTTCAGTTGCATCTAGTCCATCAATTTCTATTTCTCTAAAGTATATGTCTTCTATTAATGTGTTTTCCGTTTTTAAACCTATTAGTAGTGTTTTTCCAAACCCCTTTCTAATTAATTTCCCATCTTCAAATGTTAGTATCTTCATTTTCATCTACTTTAGTAAGTTTGATATTTTTTCATCGTTTAATAATCCTTCTTTAAGGCTTTTTTCATTCACACTAATCTTTATTATTTTTGTTCTCCCATACCTCCCTCTACTTACCAATTTCACGTTTATTATTCCCAGAGTATCTAACTCATTTATTAAGTCTCCAATTCTCCTCTGTGTTAGGGGGTCTATCTTGATTTTTTCACAGAATGTTTTATATGTATCGTATATTTCCCCTGTGGTTACTTCCTTCTTACCCATTTCCACTTGTAACATGTATATTGATAGTAGGAGGATTTTGGAGTGTAGCGGTAGACTTGTTATTACTTCTATCACTCTATCCTTTTCTATCTCCTTATATGCTTGTTTCACATTTTCTATGGTTACCTTGTCTTGACTATTTCTTTCTGCTATTTCGCCAGCTATTCTCAATAGTTCCAATGCTCTCCTAGCATCTCCATGTTCTTTTGCGGCTAAAGCTGCACATAATGGTATAACTCCCTCATCTAAAACTCCGTTTCTAAATGCTTTTTCCACTCTTCTTGAAAGTATGTCTTCAAGTTCCGGTGCAGTATATGGTGGGAAGACCACTTCTTCTTCACCAAGGCTGCTCAAGACTCTAGCACTTAGGAATTCTGTGAATTTTAGGTCGTTTGTTATTCCTATTACGCATAGTTTGCTATTTTTTAGTTCAGTATTTATTCTTGTAAGTTTATATAATAGTTCATCTCCACATTTCTTAACTAATCCATCTATTTCGTCTAATACTACTACCATTGATGCCCTCCTTCTATCTAAGCCATTTAGGAATCGCTTATATACTTCTGCTGTGGCTAGCCCTGTAAATGGCACATGTATACCTATTGCCTCATTTAGTGATGCAAGTACTCTGTAATCAGTGTCTTCATATCTGCAATTTACGTATGCTGTTAGAATTCTCCCCGAAGCTTCCTTCCTAGTTTTAATTTTTTCTAAAACATATTTTGCTACAGCGGTTTTCCCTGTTCCAGTTAATCCATATAGGAACATGTTTGAAGGTCTTTGATCTTGAAGTAATGGTGCAAGTACTTTTGCGATAGTCATTATCTGTTTTTCTCTATGTGGGAGTTCATCTGGTATGTAGTCTGGTCTGAGTAGTTCTCTATTTTTAAATATTCGTGAATGGACTATGTTTGTGAAAATGTCATCAAGTTTTTTAGACAAGCTTTATCTCCCCAATAAATCCAATTATCTTAGCCATTGGTTACCTATATTTCTATTGGAGTTTCACATTTAATTCAATATGTAATTGTTTTTCATGTATTGATGTTTTCAAAACATATTTTTCATATATTTTTCCATGTCACTCATGTATTTTTTACATTTATTCATAATTTTTCAGTAAAGATTTATATTGCATCTTGCACTTCGTACTCTTTAGATTTAATTATGTCATTTAACTCTGTGATCTTTAGGCATTTAACGATTAATGAACCTCGATTTAAATGTATCTTTAAGATTCAAGACAGCATATTGTTTTCAATTAGAAGTTTTCTTAGAAGCGAGGGGTTTATAGAGATTTTAGCGCCAATAATAGGGCCATGTACTGATCCTGGAATACGGGGAGCTAAATTAGTTTCAATAGATTATTACGGGTCGAAATTTAAGGTTATGAGTAGCATGATTCTATATAAGCAGATGATGATCAAATGTTATCCGAAAATATTCGCTTTATCTCCAAATGTTAGAATAGAGCCTTTAGAAGCTGTAAGTACTGGGAGGCATTTAGCTGAGTTTAGGCAAATCGATCTAGAAGTTGCTTATGCCAAATGTGAGGATATGTTAAACCTTGCAGAAAGACTTCTAAAGAAAGTTATTGATGATGTTTTGACGAATTGTTCCGATGAACTCAAATTTCTTGGTAGAGAGTTAACCCCATTGAAAATTCCATTTAAACGTTACACTTACGATGAAGCTATAGAGCTTTTGTCATCCATGGGATATCATGTGAGTTACGGCTGCGAAATACCATGGGACGCTGAAGAAGCATTGTCATCTCTTCATAAAGAGCCTTTCTGGATAACCAGTTATCCGATCAGCGCCCGTGGATTCTATTACTTGGAGGATGAAAGTAGACCCGGGTTTTTAAGGGATTTTGATTTAATTTATCCAGATGGTTATGGAGAAGCTATATCTGGTGGTGAAAGGGAGTATAGGTATGAATTTGTAGTTGAAAGGATGAGGAGGAACTGTGAAGATCCTTCGAATTACAGTTGGTATATTGAAATGTTGAAGGATGGTGTTCCACCATCAGCTGGGTTCGGTATAGGTGTGGAGAGATTGACAAGATATATTTGTGGGTTAAGATACGTGTGGGATGCTGTACCATTCCCCAAGATCCCTGGAGTCATATCTCCATGAAGTTCAATTTGTCACATTATTTTGAAAAAGCTACTTCTCATAGCTTTTAACCCTTTTATTCCATTCATTTTCGACATAAATTCCTTTATTCTACGTATATCCCCTTTCACAAGTATTGCTTCCATACAGTTCTCTTCATCCAAATGCACATGTGTATTTGATATGACTATATCTAGGAACTCATGTTGTAGCTCCGTTAAGTTTTGTTCAGCTTCGTGTTCAAAGTACACTGCTATTACTCCTCCAAACACTCCTTCTTCTATCATGATTCCTCTATCTGAGAGGTATAGTCTCAATGCTTCATCAATTATTCTAGACCTATTCTTCATTCCCATTTTATTCATGTACTCATTAAGCATTTTCAAAGTATCTCTTCTAAAAGCTACACCAGTCCTTACTATTCTCACCAATTCCATCACTATAAATACTTTCCATCATTTACTATTAAACATCATCGTTTAATTTAGATCATAAAGTCATTTGTTAATGAAATATAAGCAAATGTCAACCTGAACTATTAGGAATAGGTATTGAAGAAGGGTTAATAGCATCTATAAGGGAAGCTGGGAAGTGTTTTGCAAAATGTCTTTAGGGGGTTTATTTAACCTTTGTGTCTCAAATATACTGATACTAGTGCGGGGGGTGGGATTTGAACCCACGAAGGCCTACGCCACGAGGTTTCCCAACAGCTTCTGAGCCTCGCGCCTTTGACCTGGCTCGGCAACCCCCGCTTACACTATAAAATGGAATTGTCTACTTTTATTGTATTTTGAAAAGTTTAATTATGTTTATTGTTCTATGACTTTTCTTTCCTCCAAGGAACTCCTCCCATAACTTCACGTCTAAAGTATATTTTTCTGCATCTCAATCTTGGAGGAGAGTTTCTCCTAGGTTTAGCTGGTATTTTTGGGGTTGCCGATCTCACTTTCCCTGCTTTTGTTAGTGATCCGTGGCTTGGCATATTTACTCAATATTCTAGATTTAAGGGGCTACTTAAATTTTTAGCGTTTTATATTTTTGTCTTTCTTCCTGACGAATCCCTCTTATACACACCTAACTCGGTTATTCTTGCCAGGGTTTCTATTGGTATCACTGGTCCTTCTACACATACCCTTATCCCTATTGGATCCATTGTACATGAGCCGCATATTCCAATGGCACATTTCATGTATCTCTCCACTAATGCTTGAACATGTATACCTTTCTCCAATGCTATTTCAACGACTCTCTTTATCATAGATTCAGGTCCACAGGCGTATATTTCATCGGGTTTTTCCATCTTATTCAGCACTTCTTCAAGTAAAGTTGTTGCTAACCCCTTGTATCCTAGGCTTCCATCTTCTGTTGCTGGCATATACTTGATCTTCCCCATTTTTGTTAGTTCATTTAATTCCTCTTTAAATACCATTTCATCGATACTTTTAGCTCCATTTATGACTGTAACATTGTTTCCCTCCTTTTCATATAGTCTTTTAATTAATGGGATTAGTGGTGCTGTGCCTGTTCCTCCACCAATAACTATTATGTTCCCATCTACTTCTTTGAAGCCTTTACCGTAAGGCCCTCTAACTCCAATGTATTCATTTACTTTCTTGTTGTATAGTGCGTTTGTAGCTTCCCCTATCCTATGTACTGTAAATGCTATTTCTTCCTTTCCTATATGTGATATTCCCATTGGTATTTCATCCACTCCTGGTATCCAGACCATTATGAATTGTCCTGGCTGTGCTTTTTCAGCTATCTCTTTGTTGAGCACAGTTATTGTTCTCCTATCTTTCCCCTCATCTCTTACTGCTATTATTCTTGATGGTATTGTCCTCATCTACTTCACCTCTTATGTGCTAACCCTATCATTTCCCTTATTGATTTGTATCCTTCTTCTCTCATGAAATCCATGATTCCCTGCTCGATTTCCTTGAATATCTCAATTCCTTTAAATGCTATTGCAGATCCTATTTGTACTGCACTGGCCCCAGCCATAATGAATTCTATGGCATCTTCATAATTTGTTATTCCTCCAACTCCAATTATTGGTATACTTAGTGCTTCGTATAATTGGTATACGCATCTTATGGCTACTGGTTTTATGGCTTTCCCACTTAACCCCCCGTATATGTTTGATAGTATTGGCTTAGCGATTTTTATATCTATTATCATTGCTTTTAATGTGTTTATTGCTGTTATGGCATCTGCACCAGCTTTCTCTGCGCTTAATCCTATACTCACTATGTCTGTTACTTCTGGTGTTAGTTTTGCAAATACTGGTATTTTTACTGTGCTCTTTACGGCACTTACAACTTCGTATGTCAATTTTGGGTCTTGCCCGTATTGTATGTTTGGTCCATGTGGACATGATAAGTTTAGTTCTATTGCATCAGCCCCTGCTTCTTCAGCTTGATATGCCACTTCTGAGAACTCCCTTGTTTCCTCTCCAAAGACGGATACTATTACTGGAACTCCACCTTCCTTCGCTATCTTTATTTCACTTTTAAATTCATGTATTCCAGGGTTTGATAATCCAATGGCATTTATTATTCCATATTCGAGCTTTACTACTGTAGGGTTTGGGAATCCTGTTCTTGGATTTTTGCTAACCGATTTTGTTGTAACGGCTCCAGCACCGGCTATTGCAACCCTCTTTAGTAAAGCTCCTGTTGTTCCCAAGATTCCAGATGCAAGTATTAATGGATTTCTAATTTTTAGATTTGCTATTTTCGTACTTAGATCTATATCCAATATTAAGCCCTCGTCTATTATTGATATAAAACATTTAAAAGTTATCGTGTCATTATGCATTATTGATTGGTGTGGTGTTTGATGTCTAGTTTGGAGTATTTTATGGTGGATGCCCCCTTTGGATTTATGATATTTAATGCTGATGGAAAAGTTTTGATATTTGAACCTTTTACAGGGGATGCTGAAGTTATCGCAGATAAGCTTTTTAGATTGGATAATGGTGAGATGGTTGATGAGCTGAAGTCTTTTTGCAATAAGGTTTCATCATTATTTAAGACTGGTAAAATATTTCTTGATAATGAGAGGCTTTTCATGATGGTTAAACGACTCCTACAGGGGTTTGAATTACATGTTGACCCCCTTAACCCACTATTTAAGAAGTTTAGGAGTGTTTTGCCGAATATAGCTATCTCACAGAACATGTTTCCAACAGTTAAAGATTACTATACCTTCTTACATAGTGTTTCACTACTCTTATCTAGGAGGAAGTTGAGGAAGGCTGTTGAGAAGAGGGATCTACTCCTTGCACAATCAATTAATGCCATAGATGATCTTAATAAGATATTGAATATGATGGTTAGCCGTTTGAGGGAGTGGTATGGTGTTCATTTTCCAGAGTTAAACTCGATAATTGATGATCATAGATTATATACTAAGATCGTAGGAACTATTGGTTCAAGGGATAGGTATGATGCAGGTAACCTTTCTGCTTTGGGGATTTCCGAATCTTCTTTCAGCAAGATACTGTCTGCTGCTAAGTCGTCGATAGGAGCTGATTTCGATGAATATGATATTAACGCAATTATGAATTTTGCTCGGAGTGTAATGCAGTTGTATGATGTAAAGGATGAGTTGGAGAGTTATATTGATTCCGTGGCTGATGATGTATGTCCAAATTTGAAGTCCCTTGTAGGCCCCCTTATAAGCGCTAGGCTGATTTCATTAGCTGGTGGATTAGATAAACTTGCTAGATTACCTTCAAGTACAATTCAAGTTCTTGGGGCTGAAAAGGCTTTGTTTAGAGCTTTACGTACTGGTACGAAGCCTCCTAAGCATGGTGTGATATTTCAATGTCAAGAAGTTCATGGAGCTCCTAAGTGGCAGAGGGGTAAGATAGCTAGAGCATTAGCTGGTAGACTTGCCATTGCTGCTAGGATTGATGCATTTTCAGGTATATATGTTGGTGATCGGTTGAAGGAAGATCTTTACAAGAGGATTGAGGAGATTAAGAAGCTTTATCCTAAACCTGTTAAGAAGCGTGTTGAGGTTAAGGAGAGAGGGAAACATAGGAGGAGGCGGTGAATATGAGTTTAACCAGAATATATGAGGATTCAAAATTTAAGGGTGTATATTGGTGTGAATTTGAGGATGGTTCTAAGAGACTTGCAACTGTCAATATGGTTCCCGGTGTTCGCGTGTATGGTGAACAGCTTGTTTCTCATGGTGGTATTGAGTTCAGAGTTTGGAATGCGTTTAGAAGTAAACTTGCTGCGGCGATATTGAAGGGTGTAAGTGAAATATCCATTAAGCCAAGTTCACATGTACTATATTTGGGGACTTCAACTGGCACGACTATTAGCCATGTGAGTGATATTATTGGGTTTGATGGATGCGTATTTGGAGTTGAGGTGGCTCCAAGACCTTTCAGAGAGTTTATGGCTTTATGTGAGAAGAGAAGAAACATTATCCCAATACTTTCAGATGCTCGTATTCCAACTGCGTATCGAAGTATAGTTTCAATTGTTGATGGAATGTATTGTGATGTGGCTCAACCAGATCAAGCTAAAATATTGATAGATAATGCTAGGCTCTTCCTAAAACCCAATGGTTTAGCTATGCTTGCGATAAAAGCTAGGAGTATTGATGTAACTTTAGAGCCAAGTGAAGTATATAAGCGTGAGATAAACTCTTTGGTGGAGGGTGGCTTCGAGATAATAAGTGTAGTTCATTTAGAGCCATATGATAAGGATCATGCCATGGTAGTTGCAAGATATGTTGGAAGGTGATTTTTAATGTATATCAATTATAGACATTTGGATAGAGTTTTAAACTTGATACATAGATTGGACATCGAGAGAATTAATAGCCATTTACCAGCTGAGTATAAGACTTTAAGAGAGATAGTCTCTAGCAACCCCCCTTCTGTTAAAGCTAGGGATGGTTCTGATATAATTATTGACAGGGAGGATTTGAATTTTCTCAGTGAAGTTTTACCTTCAGATTTACATGAAAAGCTGAGGTTACCTCTAGTCTTTGTTAGGAGGATGGATCTTGGGGTGGGTATTTATGAACTTGTTGGCGGAGTAGTTGAGGCTTACACGGTTTTAAGGATTATGGGTGAAAATATATCTATAGATAAAGTTTCACTTCCACTTAGAATTTACAAGCCTCATATGTTTAAATTGAAGATGGCTATTCCGAGTTGTGTAATAATATCTTTTGGTGAAGGGTTTTCTTCTTCCACCGAGGATGACGTGAGGTTATAATTTACTTTACTTTTCTAATTTTATCGAGAGTGGACCAGCTTCTCCTTATAAAGTCAGGTAGTTCCCTCATTTCCAAACACTTCTTTATAAATGTTATCGTTTTAGGATCGCTTGGATAACCTGAACCTATATCTCCATAGACTTTCTTTATTTCATCTATTATTGAATCCCTCTTCACTTTTGCTATTATTGAAGCTGCTGAAACTACTGGATATATTCGGTCCGCTTTGTGTTTCGATATTATTTCAGCATTATGTGTCAATTTTGCCATGATCATCCTTTTGAACTTTTCTTCATCCACATCTGCACTATCAACGTATGCTATGTCTGGTTTCAATTTATTTATTACATTAGCCATAACCTCTGCTTCCAGTTTGTTTAACATTCCTATTCCCGTCCTCCTCCTATATTGTACTGCCTGATCTATCTCCATAGGTGTTATTGTCTGGTATGTCCAGTCAACACTTAACTCTATGATTTTGTAATACAGTTTTTCTCTTCTCTCCTTTGTAAGCATTTTAGAATCTTTTACCCCTATTTCCAAAAGTTTGTCTTGATCTTTATCTCTGATCATTATTCCCGCTATTACCATGGGACCTATTATTGGACCTCTTCCCGCCTCATCTACCCCAGCTATCAACATAACTTCGATCTCTGAACTTAAACTTATCTAGGTTTATTTAATAAAGTTTTACAGGTTAAGCCTTATGATTATCGTTGTAACTGGGAGGCCTGGTGTAGGGAAATCTACTGTTTGCATTAAGGTTATAGAGTTATTGAAGGAGAGGGGGTTGAGGGTTGGTGGAATTATTTGCCCTGAGATTAGGGAGGGGGGAGTTAGAGTTGGATTTAAAGTTTTAGATTTGATGAGTGGTAGAAGCGGATTATTGGCTCATGTAAATATTCCTTCCCCAATTATGGTTGGCAAGTATTATGTGCAGTTGAAATCTTTTGAGGATGTTTTAATTGACGCATTGACTTCTGCTTTGGAGAATGCTGATGTAATAGTTTTTGATGAGGTGGGTCCAATGGAGTTGAAGAGCAATGTGGTATTGAACTTTCTTTCTTCAATTTCTGAAATCAATAAACCAATTCTACTGGTTGTTCACTGGAAGGTGGTTAACAATTTAAGGGATCTAATAAAAGTTGATTATAAAGTTTTTACCGTAACCTTTGAGAATAGGATGTTGCTTCCAAATAAAATATTTAATCTTTTGATTGGAGGGATGTGAATTGACTTTACTTGATAATTTGAAGCTTAAAGTGATATGTGAAGGGAAAGCTAAACTCTACGTTCCAGATTTGAGTTATTATGGTCATTATGTTGGTAATAGTGAGCCATCTCATGCACCGGTATTCTATAATCCAAGGATGATTTTTGATAGAGATCTATCCGTATTAGTTGTGAATAGATTCAGAAGTTTTGTCTCTGAGAATTTGAGAATTTGTGATGCTTTCTCTGGTACTGGTGTGCGTGGTATAAGATATGGACTTGAAGTGGATGGAGTTGATCTAATATGGTTTAATGATTGGAATCCGTTGGCTGTTAGCTTAATTCACAAAAATATACTTTTGAATCCAATTAAACCATCTGTGGCGGTATCCTGCTTAGATGCTAGAAGGATGTTTTTCATGAACAGTAATTTCAATAGTAGATTTCATGTAATTGATATAGATCCATTTGGTTCTCCATCAAAATTTATTCAACCTGCTATAGCTTCCTTGAAGGATGGTGGGCTTATGTGTATTACTGCAACTGATGTCCCCGTATTGTTTGGTAAGTATCCCACCACATGCTTGAGGAGATATGGATCCATACCTATTGAATCTAGTTTTTCGCAAGAAATTGCTGTTAGAATATTGCTTGGATATATTTCCAGAAATGTTTCTACATATGATTTCTCATGTACTCCATTGCTCTGTTATTCTCGGGCGCATTACATAAGGGTGTTTGCACGCTTCGATTTTGGTGTAGATCTCGCAAACGAGTCTGTATCGAAGCTGGGATACATAGCCTTTTGTGAAAAATGTCTTCATAGATTTGTTGTGAATGGTATTTTGCCTCCCGATATACGTGAATGTCCAAATTGTAATTCTAAGCTTCATTTTTCAGGTCCACTTTGGGTAGGCCCACTTTTTGACCCAGACTTCATAACATTGTTGAGAGAAGATGCCACTATCCCTGATTTAACTCGTTTCTTGGATATAGTACTTGATGAGTGTAGAGGGCCTCCAACATTCTATGTTTTAGATGAAATTTCAAAAATTCTTAAAATTTCATCTCCTAGAGTTGATGATGTTCTAGATGAACTTAAATCCATGGGTTTTTTTGCTTCTAGAACTCACTTTCATGTTAAGGGGGTTCGGACGGATGCTCCTTCAAAGATCATTTTTGATGTGGTTAGATCTTCCTCTTCCTAGCTATCACATATACTTCTGAACTTTCTTTCCTCGAAGCATTTGGCTTGAATATTTTTACCTCCATGAACTCCCTTTTAACTTTATCTATGAAATCATTTAGTAGGGGGCCTTGGAAAACTTTTATCACACATCTTCCATCTGGTTTCAACAATTCTTTAGCTATTTTCAAAGCATTTTCTGCTATGAATATTTGTCTTGCATGATCAGTATCCCATATTCCAGATATTTTTGGAGCTGCATCTGATAGTACTACGTCCACCATGCTTCCATTGGGAATAGCTTCCCTTATAATTTCCACTATATTCTCCTCTGTTATGTCTGCTTGTATGGTTATGACATTATTCCATGGGAATCTTTCTATTTGATTTATGTCTACGCCTATTATTAGTCCTTTATCCCCCACTATTTCCCTTGAGACTTGTATCCATCCTCCAGGTGCGGCTCCTAAGTCTACAACTATATCTCCCTTCCTTATCACATTGTACTTCTTATTTATCTCCTTCAATTTGTATGCTGCCCTAGATCTATACCCTTCAACTTTCGCTTTTCGATAGTAGTAGTCCATTCTGTTATGGTATCCTTTACCCAACTTCCTCTATCCCCTCCACTTGACTCATGATCCAATTCGATAATTTTTGACATGCTATTGGGTTTATTTCGCCCCCTTGGCCGCATTTTGTTATTATTGGGCATGTGAAGCATGGTATCCCTTTCACACTTGAAATCGAGATCTTCTTAGGTTCTTTTTTTACGATTTTAAGTATGTAGGTGTGTTTCCCTTCATGTACTATTGGTTCTCTCGTTACAAATCCCTTCTTCTCTAGTCTAATCGCTATTCTTGATCCTTCCCTACTATCTGTTCCAAGAATTTTCCATAATTCGCTTTGCATAATTCCATTTTCCCCTCTTTTAATAATTATTTCTATGGCCTTTCTCTCTAGTTCACTGAGTTTTACTGATTTAGGCATTTTGTATCACTGCTTTTTTATTTCAGTTAATATACTATGTTAATTAAACTAACTTACTTATATTTTATTTTAGTTTTTATTGTAATGTGTATTCTTATAGTTCTACAATGGTATATCTATGATTATTTTCTCAGCTAATTCCTTATACCTATTCCTAATGGTTACCTCGGTGACTCCTGCCACGTTTGCTATTTCCCTTTGTGTCTTCTTTTCATTTAGTATTACACTTGCTATGTATATTGCGGCTGCTGCAACGCCTATAGGTCCTCTACCTGATGTTAGTCCATTGTTTTTTGCTATATCCACTATTGTTTTTGCGTGTATTTGTACATCCCCTACAAGTCCTAATTGTGTTGCAAGTCTTGGTATGTATTCAACAGGGTTTGTTGGGTTTACCTTCTTTATAAGTTCTCTAGCCATGAACCTATAGCTTCTACCTATATCCTTTTTATTTACCCTTGCAACCTTAGTTATTTCATCGAGTGTTCTTGGTATTCCGTATCTCCTGCAAGCAGCATATATGGCTGCTGCTGCCATGCTTTCCACAGATCTCCCTCTAACTAGCTTTTCATCTACAGCTCTCCTGTATATTAGTGCAGCTTCTTCATGTATGCTTTTTGGCAGTCCAAGCTGGGATGTTATTCTCTCTATTTCTTGTAATGCGAATGCAAGATTTCTTTCTGTGGCATCCGATATTCTAACTCTTCTCTGCCATTTCCTTAACCTATATACTTGTGCTCTTTTCTTTGGTGTTAGGTCTTTACCATAGCTGTCTTTATCTCTCCAATCAATTATAGTTGATAACCCTTTATCATGTATTGTTAGTGTTAGTGGAGCTCCCACACGGGTTCTCTTCTCTTTTTGCTCTGGGTTAAATGCTCTCCATTCGGGGCCTGGGTCCATCATCCTTTCGCTTATGACTAATCCACAATTTATACATGTTATTTCAGCTCTTTCATCATCTCTAATTAGATTTCCACTTCCGCATTCCGGGCATATCTTTATAGTTTTATCTGGTTCCCCCATTTCTTTTCCCCCATTATTCGAAATATACTTTGCTCCCTTTGGTCTTGAAGGTTGATTTTTCATCTGATATTTTTATTAAAATGTATGGGTTTTTTACTGGTCCAAAAACTTCGTATACGCTTCCAATTATGTTTCCATCAGAATCATATACTTTTGAATCCGTTTTTGGGGCTTTTTTCGCTTTTGCAAGGATTAACCTCTCATTCACTTTACGCAGGATTTTACCTGCATGCGTCAAGGGATCATCTCCATTTCAACATAATCCTTACAGTCGAATAAACTTATAAGTTTATTGTGATTTTAAGCAAAAATCTTCATTTACTAATTCTAACATTATTTTTTACCTTTACCTTTCTCAGATTCTCTCATTTTTTGTTTTTCATTTCTAATTTTACTTATTGTTAATGCCAATTTTTTAATTATGTCCACTTTTCTCCCTATTTCTTCTATTATTATCCTTCCTTCAGACTTAAACCACGTTTTTGGATATTTTTTACCCTTTTCTACAATGTATTTCATTTTAAGTTCTTTTGCTGCTTCTTCCATTTCTTCTATTGTTGGGTTTGGTACTGCTATGTTTTTTGGGATCCTTCTACCATACCTTCTGGTTAATGTTGCATCTATGTATGCTGGCCATATTATATTTCTCTTTCTTTTCACGGTTTCCTTCTTTGTATATGTATTGTTTCCGTTAATTTTGATCACCATTTTAATCTTATATTATGGAGATCTGTTTTGTAGAGTTATTTGATATTACCCTTTACTTTTGGCTAATTTCATTCTATTTTTAGCTCTTCTTCTTTATTAATACTGCATTTACAATTCCATGCTGACCTGGCCTTGAAGTAACTTTTGCTTCTCCTATTGGTGTTTCTATAATTGCCCCTTTCGTTATTATCCCCCTCCTTGAATATTCTGGGTTTGCTGGATTACTCTTTACCCGTGTGATCTTAACTTTTACTACCTTTACTCCACTATCATCTTTTATTGCTACGTTTGCGTATGCAGCTTTCTTCTCCCTAATTTTAATGTTTCCACCGCGAACTCTGATTTTTACTCTTTCTTCACTTTCGCTTAGAATAGTGTTTGTTGGAGGTCTTCCTAATTCATATTTCCTCTTCTCCCTATAAGGTCTCTTTCTTCCTCCTGAGGGTTTTTTAAGGTCATTCCCTTGGTAGTAACTCAATTACTTCACCCTTTACTGTATCATCACGATATTTTTATCTTATACTTTATAAGTATTATGTTTTGGTTTGTGGTTATGCTTGATGATTTTGTGAAGCTTTTCCATGGTAGTGGTGGGCAACTTACTGATAAGCTTATTGAAAGACTCTTTGTTAATAAAGTTAAGTTTCATAATGTTTTTGGAGGTGTAGGTTTAAGGGATTTTGATGATGGTGTATCGATCCCTATTGGTGATTTTGAGCTTGTTATGACTTCAGATGGTTATACTGTTGACCCGATATTTTTCCCAGGTGGGGATATTGGCATCCTAGCTGTATGTGGTACAATTAATGATCTTGCTGTCATGGGTGCTAAGCCAATTGCTATTATGGATAATATAATCGTTGAAGAGGGGTTTCCAATGGTAGATCTTGAACTTGTAGTTAACTCAATGATCAAAACTGCTGAAGAAAATGGTGTTGCCATCTTGGGAGGGGATTTTAAGGTTATGCCTAGGGGTAAGCTGGATAAAATAGTTATTGGCATGACTGGGATTGGTTTAGTGTCTAGGGGTAAAATTATTACTGATCGTGGCATTAAGTGTGGGGATAAGATAATTGTTACTGGGAGTATCGGTGAGCATGAAATTGCTTTAATGTCTGTTAGAGAGGGATTATCATTTATTGGAGAAATAAAATCTGATGTAGCTGCAATACATAATGTGATTGAAGCTGCACTTGAAGTTGGTGGAGTTCATGCTGCCAAAGACCCTACAAGAGGAGGTTTAGCTGGGGTTTTAAATGTTTGGGCGAGTAAATGTAATGTTGGTATATGGATTGATGAATCCAAAATACCAATTAGACCTGAAGTCAAAGCTGTATGTGAAATGATGGGTTTAGACCCCCTATACTTAGCCTGTGAAGGTAGAGCTGTTTTAAGTGTGAATCCAGCATATGCAGAAGATATCCTAAATAGAATAAGGGAATTTAGAGGTTGCGAGTCTGCAAATATAATTGGTGAAGTTAGAAGTAGTCCAAAGGGATATGTTATTATGGAAACTGTGATTGGAGGTAGTAGGATAGTCCCGCCACCAATTGGATCGCAGCTTCCCAGGATTTGTTAATGTGAGTGGATAATTAAATCCTCAAACAATGCATTTAAATTTTGAAGTATCCTTAATTTTATTTTTGGTGTCCTTTTGGCATCTATTCAAACATTTAAGAAACGTCTATCAATGGTGTATGGGGAGCTTGAAAAGAGGGGGGTTAAAGCTGCAATAGTGTTCAATACACTAAATATGTACTACTTAACGGGGTTCCCTAGGGGTAGAAGCTTAATAGTTCCCGTTGAAGGTGAACCCATATTATTAGTTTCGGAGCTGGAGTTTGATGAAGCCACGGAGACCGTCAAGTATGGTGTGGTAATTCCCCTTAAAGCAAACATGAGTTTATCTGAAGTTATTATTTCTAAGTTAACTGAGCTTAACATAAATGGGAATATCGCAGTAGAACGCCAATACATGAATATTGATATGTATTCCACGTTGGCTAAGAAACTAAATGTATCTGAATTCATTGATTTCTCAACAGTCATATTGCAAATTAGATCTGTAAAGGATTCTGAGGAAATCGATCTTATTAGGAAAGCTCTAAACATATCTGAAAAAAGCATTAAACATTTACTGGGTATTGTACATGAAGGGTTAAGTGAAGTGGAGATTGCAGGCGAAATTGAGTATGCTATGAGAAAGGCTGGCTCTGAGGGGTATGCTTTTAATAGCATAGTTGCTTCCGGGGTGCGTTCAGCTTATCCACATGCCTCCACAACGCAGAAAAGGGTTTGTCAAGGTGAATTGGTCGTTATAGATGTTGGCGCTAAGTATGGTGGATATTGTTCAGATATAACTAGAACTATTGCTATAGGCTCCATACATGAGGATTTGAAGAAGATGTTCATCCCTGTACTTGAAGCTATAGATGCTGCCGTGGATGTTCTTTCTGCAGGAGTTACTGGAGCTGAAGTTGATGCTGCTGCTAGACGTGTGATAGAGAAGTATGGTTATGGTAAGTACTTCACTCATAGTCTTGGTCATGGTGTTGGTTTGGCAGTTCACGAAGAACCTGGGTTAAATTCCAGGAACAATTCGCCTCTATTGAGTGGAAGCGTCGTCACTATAGAACCTGGAATATACATTAAGGGGGTTGGTGGTGTTAGGATCGAGGAGATGGCTCTAGTACGTGATGATGGATGTGAAATTCTTAACAGACTAGAAAGAGTGTTCTTCTAAATGTGAGCTCCCTATAATCCACACATACAATTTTTACGTTCAATCGGTATTCTTTGGACAACCCCATTTATAATTTCAATAACCGTTTTCATCCTTCCCTTCATTATTTCATCTACTTCCTCCTGTGAAATTCTCTTCTGCATTCCAGCAGCGTAATTTGTGATCACACATATTGTCGCATAACACATTTTCAATTCTCTTGCCAGAATGACTTCTGGAACTCCGGTCATTCCTACAACGTCTGCTCCTAAAAGCCTAAACATCCTTATTTCGGATGGAGTTTCAAATCTAGGACCTTCTGTACACACATATACTCCGCTATCCCAAACTTTAATGTTCATCTCCTCTGCAACATCAATTATTAATTTTCTGAGTTCCGGGCAGTATGGTGTTGTTAAATCTATGTGAATTGCTTTTTGATCGTAAAATGTGTATGTCCTCCCCTTTGTGAAATCTATGAAATCATGTGGTATTAGGAGGTCTCCCGGATTTAGCCCATTTCTTATTCCTCCAACAGCATTTGTAGCTATCACTCTTTCAACTCCAAGTGTTTTTAATGCCCACAAATTTCCCCTATAATTTACTTTATGTGGTGGGTTTTCATGTTTCTCTCCATGTCTAGGTATAAATGCAACTCTCTCATTTGCCATAATACCTATTTTAACGTATACCTCACCATACGGTGTGTTCACTATTATCTTCTCTCCTTCTACCGCATTTTCAAGTCCAGATCCCCCAATAATTCCAATTCTAATTTTCATTCTTCTTCCCTCTTCTCTTCGGGATTACACCTTCTATTAATGTGAAGAATATTATTAGTGTTATGGTGGTGATAGTTGGTATTAGTAGTGGTGTTAGGATTGCTTGAATTGAGTATTCTTGTTTTATTAGTGTTTCTGCAACTCCCTTTAAGAGTGGCCTTATAGTTACTATAAATGTTAAACTAACTATGTTGTGCCAAACTTTACTACTCTTTCTTAAAGTTTTCTCAATAATTCTGCCTCCAATTATTATGGAGAAGCCTATTAGTATTATGTCGCTTGATACATCTATGAATATTCCTGTCATTCCAGCTATATTGCCCATTAAAGTTGGATTTACAGCAACTTCAGATAGAACTTTTCCAATACCCATGTACATTGATATCAGTATTGTTATTGTCCCCATTAGGCTTGAGAAAAATATTATTGGGGAAGATTTCAACCATCCAATTACATGTGTATCTATGGAGAATCCACGTATAATAAATGCAATACCAACGATGAATAATGCACCCATACCTGCATATTGTGAGTATCCAGTGGCTATCAGTATTGCTATTGATAAGAATAGTAATCCAGGTATCCCTAGAAATATCCTTGCATACTGTGATTCTTCAACTATCTTCCTGAGGTATCTGGCAAATAATATGTATGTCTCTTCAACCCCCCTTTCCTGCTGTATTATTATCCTTTTAATGGATACTATTGGTATCCTTGATTGTATTATTGGTATTATGAGTTCATCTGCTGCACCGTCACTCACAAATATTGCTCCAGTAGCTTGATATGATTCTAAAACTTCATTTAGTTCATCCCTTATCTTAATATCCGATTTTAACCCCCCTTCTGCTTCTCCCGCTATGGTTGCAATTTCACATTCTATGTTGTTACGTTTTAATTCATCATAAACCTTTATGGCTGCAAATATTGCATTTACATCGGAGTCTTCTGGAGCTGTTATTGCAAATTTAACAGCAGCTTCAACGTTTTTCTCTCTCCCTATTATAGGTGTTTTTAATCCAGTAGCTTTCCCCACATCATTGTCTTTATCTACACATATTACAAGCAGTCTTTCAGTACTTTTATTCATCTAATTACCACAAAATATTGTTTTTTCTAGTTATACTTATAGTTGATTATTTTTGTTCATTTCCATTAATGCTTGGAACTCTTCGAAACTCAGTTTTTCTTTTCTTTTAATCTTTTCAAGAGCTCTCCTGGCTAGCTCCTCCTTTATCTTAATTTCTTCTTCTCTCTTTTTAATGAGTTTCATTCTGTTCATTTCTATCTGCAATTCTACAATCCTATTTCTTATTTCCTCCTCTTTTTTTAACAAATCTTTTATGCGGTTATTTAATTCATTTAATTTTTCCATTTTTCTTTGCCTTTCTTCCTTTATTTTGGCGATTTTCTCTTTTATTTCCTCTTTATCCTTAATCAATTCATTTATCTCTTTACTTCGTTCATTTATTTCCTCCTCAATTTTTTCCCTTTCTACCATTTTCTCGCTTATCTTCTTTTTCATTTCCGTATACTCATTTTTTGCTTTCTTTAATTTCTCGATGTTTTTTAATAGTCTGCTTAGCTCTGCAATTCTTCTCACTATTCTTTCTTCTTCGTCTTTTGACATTATTGTTGTCTGCTGTTTCCATTCCAATTCTTCTATTTCTCTTCTTATCTCCGTATCATCTCTATTTGTCTTTAAATTGCTTTCTTTAATTTGTTTCATTATTTCTTCCATTCTTTTTTTCATGTCTATTATTTCTCTACTTTTCTCTTTTAACGATTGTATTAGTTCTTTCTTATAATTGATCTTTTCCATGACTTTTTGATTTATATTCCCCATAACTTTGTATACTTTACTTATTTCTTCGTTTAGTCTGTCTATATCCTCTTTTATTCTTCCTCTTTCCTCTAACAGTTTTTCTCTCTCTTTTTCTAACTGCTTATATGTTTCTCTTAGTTTGCTTATTTCATTTAGTATATTTTCCTCGTTGATCATTCTAGTATTATCCTCGCATCCACTATTTTTGCTCCTTTCTCATATACGAATATTGGATTGAGGTCTAATTGGCTTATTTGTGGGAAGTCTGTTAGTAGTTTTGATGTTTTCATTATGATGTCTATTATTGTATTTTCATCGGCTGGGGGTTGTCCTCTGTATCCTTTTAATAGTGGGTATCCTTTTATCTCTCTTATCATTTCCATTGCGTCTTCTATGGTTAGTGGGGTTATTCTGAATGTTACGTCTTTCAATATTTCAACGAATATTCCACCGAGTCCGAACATTACTGTATGTCCAAATTGAGGGTCTTTTATTGCACCCACTATTACTTCTAATCCTGCTGGAGCCATTTCTTGTACAAGTATTCCCACTATTCTTGCATCTGGTTTGTTTCTTGCAATGTTTTCCATTATTCTTTTATACGCGTTTATTGCTTCTTCTTCATTTTTTATGTTTACTATAACTCCCCCCACATCGCTTTTATGTATTATGTCTGGTGAGACTATTTTGAAGACTACTGGATACCCTATTTCTTTAGCGTAATTTAATGCTTCATTCAAGTCTTTTGCTACTTTGAATCTAGTTACACTCATTCCATACTGTTGACATATGCTTTTTGCTTCATGTTCCATTAGATACTTTCTTCCCTCTTTTAATGCATTTTCAATTATTTTCACTGCATCCATAGTCACTTATCTGTACACCTCACTCCAATTTAATTTCTCTAATTTAAAAACACTTTGCTTACTCTATTATCGTTTTCCCCAGTATTCTTTCTATTCTTCCGAGGAGTGCATCTCCCCCCTCGCCTGTTATTGCGGATGTGAAAATGACTTCTGCAAACATTTCTTCACTTATCACGTCTACAATTTTCTGGCTTATATTACCTTGTAGGGTATCTTCGCTGGATATTATTTCCATTTTTAGGGTTTCAGGGTCTTCTATCCATTCTTCTATTTTCTCTTTTATGTTTTGATTTAGTAGATCTGCTTTTGATATCACATTTATTTGTGGTTTTAGGAACCTATATTGCACTGATGTTGCAAGTAATAGTGCGGATGCGAAATCGCTTGGTTTTTGTGTGAACATTGCATCTATGAGAAATAGTATTATCATGTTTTCCTCTGATATCTTTGAAATTACTTGTGGTCCAACTCTTCTAAAAGCGAAGAGTTCCATTTGGCCTGGGGTATCTATTAATAGGTATTCACAATCCAGACTTCTTATTTCTTCTCTTAAGTCTTTTATGTAATTTATCATCATGTCTACAGATGCTATCAACGCTCCATTAGGTCCGAGTTCGTAGTGCATCATTATTTGGTCTAGGTTTATGTAATCTCTTATGTCTATATCTGGGGAGTATGGTAGCCATCTAACTCCTGGATCTAAGTTTAGTATTCCCGTGAATTTACCATTTTCTTCAAGCCATCTTGATAGTGTGTATGTTAGACTGCTTTTACCAGATCCTGCTGTTCCAATAAGCATTATTGTATCCATTTTCAATCAAATTATATTTCCTCTATTTCGCAGTAATTATGTTTTTCCCGTATCTTCTCCTTTATCTTCTCTACAATTTTACCCCAATCTTTGTCTTCATATTTTTGGCTGTATATGTGTAGTTTCAGAGTTATTTTATCACCCAATTCAGTTTTTGGATGTGATTTTATGTATATGTTTGGTATTTCTCTCATTAATTCTATTATTGTTGGTGCAAGTTCAGCTTCTGGAACGTTATATATTGTTAGCTCTTTTTCTTGGAGTTTATGTTTAAATTCCAGAATCTTTGTAATCTCTCTTTCAAACATGTCTTCCATTTCGCTTGGAACTCCTGGTAGAGCTATTATTGTTGTCCCCTCATGTTCAAGTATTATCCCTGGAGCTGTTCCTATCAGGTTGTTTATTATCTTACTTCCCTCAGGTATGTATGCCATTTTCTTTGCTGGTTCACTTAGAGTTCTCCCCCTCCTTTTAAGTTTCTCCTCTATTTCTTTCAGCACATTTTCATCTAGTATTAACCTTCTGTTTGTTGCTTTTGATATTGCTTCTATTGTTTTATCATCGAATGTTGGTCCTAATCCACCTGTGGTTATTATAACTTTGGTCCCCCTACTCAGAGATTCCCTTATTGCCGAGATTATTTCATTTACGTCATCTCCAATGGTGGTTATTCTTCTAACTTTCCATCCCATATCGGTTAATTTTTTAGCAATCCATTGTGCGTTGGTATTGACTATTTTGCCTATTAGAAGTTCCTCCCCTATACTTATTATTTCAATTACTGAATTATTCATCTTTGTCACCTTTTAGAGGTTGTGGCTACTTCTTTTTTGAACTTAACCACCATTTGAGGTATTCCTTCTTTTTATCTTCCTCAGTTAAGTTCTTCTCTTTAACCTCTTTTATGTTTGAATCGAATTTTGATATTGTTAATCCACATTTTAGGCATACGTAGAATCCCTTTTTATCATAGTACATTTCTCCTCCACATTCTGGGCATATTTTAACCATGTTTAATCACCAATCTAGTTATTATCCATGTTAATCCTCCTACACAAATATATATTACTATTGATAGTGTCAGTGTTATTGGTATTGCAAGTATCCCTATTTTCCCTGCTGATACTATTGATGTTATAAATGAGAATATGATTCCTCCAATTACTACGTCTATGAATTTTGATTTCATTATTCCGAGGAGGATTCCATTTAGTATTGATAGTGCTATGATTATGTTTGATATTCCGCTAAGTATGGTCATTGATGCTCCAGTTATTACTGGTATTGCGAATTGAATCCATACACCCCTTTGCCTTAATATTCTCTGAATATATGCTCCAGTTGATCTTTTCCGAAGTTTTATATTTTCACTTTCATACAGCATTTTTACAGCTTTTACCCCTTTTTCAGCCAATTTATATCTGTATCCCCTCTCAACTTGTATTCTCTCTATGAACTCGCTTTCTAGTAGTATTTTCAAATGTTCTGATGTTGTTGATTTTGCCTTCTTTATTTGTTCTGCTATTTCGTTTAATCCAAGTTCTCCCTTATCGTATAGTAGTTTAATTATCTTTACCCTAGTTTCTTCACTGAGGATTTTCATGTCTTCAATATTTAATTGACAATCCAACTCTCTTCACATAAATTATTCGTTTGAAATAGGATATTCGTTTTTCGCCGTTTTCGTCGAACATCTAAACCAACTTTATTTCTGATTTTTGTTTATCTTCTTATGGTTGATATGTGGATTCCTATAATGCTATTAGCATGGTTTCTGATATTTTTGGTAAATCCAATGTTATCTTTAATGTTATCCATCCCTGTGATCGCTTTATTAATCGCCTATAAGCTTGCCTATAAAGGTAAGCTCAGCTTTCCAGGATTTAATGATGTTAAAACATCAAAGTATTTTAGGGAGTTCTTATTCACGAATTTAGATTTAAATGACTTTAGGGAAGTTGATTTGAAATTTAAATTTAAGGTTTCTGATAAACTGTTACTTGTTTCCAGTTCAATGGGGTTCACCTATATTTTTGGGGCTTTACTATTCCGCAATGTTAGAGATCTTACTCTACTTAGGAATATCCTTTTGGGTGTTCCATTTAATTATCATTTGATTTTTAGGGGTGGTGAAGGTTCTAGTGAATCCTATATTCTGCTGTTATATGTTAAAGTTGGGTTTCACGCTTTAGGTTCCGCTATGTCTAAGCTTATTGAAATACTCAATTCACTTTCACTTTCTATTCCAGCTGATAGTGTTGTTGTTTTGAGTGGTGATGAGGTTATTTCTCAAGTTTTCCCCGTAGTTCAGGGGGTGATTTGATAGTGTTCAATTTTCCTTTAAATGTTGGGTGTGTAAATTTAGTTGATTTACTTTGCAGCGAGGGAAAACTTGTTCTCGGCTCCTTTGGTCCTATGCGGAGTAGGGTTAAGGTGAATTACTCCATAATTGATTGTGCTGATTGGGAGCGCATTTTGATTGTAGATTCAAGTGGTTTATACAAGTATCTATGTAACGTATTTGAGGATGCTAAGTTGTTGAAGCTTGGATTTAATGCTTCCATAAATCCTTTCAAATTTGATTTAGATGATCCATATACTGAAGCTAAGTTTGTCTCTGACATTTTCAAGTTAAGTTTTCATTTAGGTGAAGATTCAGCTAGGGTTTTACAGGAGTCTCTCATTAGCTTAATTTTAAAGGGTGGTTTAGAGTTCTCCATTTCCGATGTTATTTCCGAAGTTGAATCTCAAAGTTTAATTTCAAGATCTTATCCTTATGTTCATAAATTGTTAAGACTTCTTGATTTAATGTCTGTTGGACGTATTGGTTCATCATTTAGTTCAATGCATGGTTTTTCCAATTTGAATTCAAGTTTAATTATCGTTGATGTTAGCCATTTACCTGTGGAGTTTAGGGTTCTCTCATCATTATTGATGTTAATGAAGTTTCGAAAGGAATTTAATTTCATATTGATTGAGAATGCTGATATTATAGCTCCGGAAATGTCTAGAGCTTTACGTGAGGAGTATGCTATTTCCTTTGAACGTTCAATGATCTTCTATTATCTAATTAATGAGAATGAATCCAAGTATATCTTACTATCCTGTGATAGTCCATCATGGTTAAATTCCAAAATCAAGTTTATCATTGATATTGCTTTTGCTCCTATCCCAAGGTCTAAAGATGTGCTGGATAATCTCCTCCGCAGTTTCACTTCTGGCTTTTATGATTTAAGTGCTTTCAAATCTATTAATATTGATGATGACGTTTACTTCATGGTTTTCAAAGATGGTGATGTTAAGCTTGCAAATTATAGTGGTAGATTTGAGTTTAAAGGTGTATTCGAAGTTGCTGATGAACTTAAACCTCTAAAGCCTTCTCAACAGAATACTTTAGTTAAGTTGTTTGGCTCTAAAGCTGATTTGGCGTATAGTGTTCTCTCATTTCTATCTCAGGGAACTGTTGAGAGGGATTTAGTTATAGGTTATATTACTGGTGTTTATGGTTTGAATGCTACAGAGGCTAAGAAGATTTTGACAACACTTTCAGTTAATGGTTTGATAATTGAAGGGGTTCATCGTGATGGGAAATATTATCTTAGAATTTCTCCGATGGGTATTGCAGTTATGAATGAATATTCCGAGTCGGGTGATAGGTGAATTGTCTAGATTCGTGGTTTGGGATAATGATGCCAGGGGCTTCATGATTCCAATAAAAGTTCATGAGAAGTATGTGGCTTTCTTATCATTTAGATTGGTGGAGGATAAGGTTGGTTTAACTTTGAAGATTTATCCGAAGAGGATGTTAAAATTTGGAATGTATGGTGGGAAGATAGTTTTTGAATCTATTATTAATATTGATGAGTTTAAAGCTTTCATTAAAGCTCTTGAGAGTATTGGTTCTCTATTGGTTAATGATGCACCATCATTGGTTAATGAGCTGGATAGAGTTATTCTACATTTAAATTGGTTGAGAAACTTGATTGGGGGTGGAGGTTTTGAGCGGTAAATACTCTTGTTTAGAGGATATCCCTGGCATAGGTCCAAGCACGGCTGAGAAACTTAGGAAGATTGGAATATTAAGTCCAAAACAACTTTCACTTTACAGTTTGGATGAATTGGCTTCTATGATGGATGTAACTGATTACTCGAGATTGAGTAAAGCTTTATATAGTGTGAGGGAGGCTTTCCATCAAAGTAAGATTATAAGTGCTACTGAATTTTCGAGTTATAGGAGGGGGCTTCCAAGAATATCCACTAAGGTTTCTTCTATAGATGGTCTTTTAAGAGGTGGTTTGGAGCCTAGATGTATATATGAGTTTGTTGGGGAATATGGTTCTGGAAAGTCGCAATTATGTTTCCAACTTTCTGTTACAGCTCAGCTAACTATTAATAATGGTGGTGTTGATGGCAAGGTATTATACATTGATTGTGAAGGAACATTTTCTGAGACTAGGATATGTAGAATAGCTGAAAGGTTTAATTTGAGTGACCCACTTAGAGGTATCTTTGTATCTCAGCCTGTTAATGTTGATGAGCAAATAGATTGTATTAGAATCATTGCACCAAACTTGATTGAGGAAAAGAATGTTAAGTTGATAGTACTTGATGGTCTTGTTTCCCATGTCCGTGCTGAGTATAGGGGTAGGGAAATGCTTGTAGCTAGGCAGCAGACCCTCAACTATATGTTGAACTTCCTCATGCGTATAGCAATGCTCTACAACGTTTATGTCATTGTAACTAATCAGATAATATCCAAACCAACTGCTGGTGGGTCTGTTTCCGCTGCTGGTGGGAATGTTGTTGCTCATGGTACAACTCACAGATTATTCTTGCAACATTCATCGTTAAGTAATGTGAAAAGGGGGTTGGAGCATCTCGTTAGGAAAATGGTTGTAGAGGATAGTCCCTATCTACCTAAAGGTGAACATGCGTTCTTCGCAATATGTGAGGATGGGGTTGTGGATGTCTTGTGATTCTGATTTATTTAAGTGTTTCATGTTAAAATTTCATAATAAAAGTTCATCATGGTTTAATCGCTGTAGGGCTAGACTTATGGATGTAAGTGAAGTTGAGAAGTCGAGGGTTTGGATTGTTAGGGGTAGAGCATATTTCGGGGATCGTGAACCATTTTACGTAGTCTATTTTGTGAAGAGTTCGGGGAGATATTTCTGTACATGTTACTCTAAACATAAGCTTTACGGTCATTTTAGGATGAGGAATGTATGTACACATGTTGGTAGCGTGATTTTATGGAGGATGCTTCGGGGCGAGTTAAATGAGGATGGCATTTGAAGATGCTTTGAATATGTTGATTTCAAGTGATATTCAATCGATATTCGTTTTTGGTTCTGATGCACTTCGATTTTTCCTTTTCATAGTTGGTGTTATGGATAGAGTTTTGATATTATCTGAGTTTCCTCAACCTTTAAATGCGCATTTTAGGGATTCTCAGTATATAGTTGAGTGCTGTACACCTCTAAATCCATATGATATCTTTAAGTTTATTGGTAAAGGTATTGATTCAATAATTTACTTGCCATCAATTATCTTCCTCCAAGCTAGAGGTAATAGTTTTATGCCATTATACAAGGTTTCCATAAAAATGTTTTTGGAGAGGGTTAAGATGGTGTTGAGGGTATGTAGGTTTTCATCATTAAAATTGATACTCATCTTCAATGGGGGAACACTATCTATTGATAATGCCTTAGTATTCTCTCCAAAATTCCTAGGTTTTTTAGCTTCACTATTTGATATAACTATTTACTGTGAGTCAAATCATGTGATGATAATTTAGGTTTACGAGACTGGTTTGTAGCATATTCCAAGTTTTTCTGCATACTCGTATGCTTCATTCATTTCGCTCCAGCTCACCCTCCTATTTATATCGCTATACCTTTCTGGATACTTCTCAACTAGGTATTCTGGCCTATATTGTTCCATGATGTTCACCATTGCCCTTGGGGTGTTCTCGCTTATCCATTTTAAAACTGGTTTTGTGCAACATTGAATATGGTTTGGCATAACTAGATGTCTTATTATCATATCTATTGGGTAGTCATGCATAATTTTATGATTTCTAGCTACAATTTTGAAGTAGTTTTCTGCGGCTGATAACCTCTTTGCACATTCATCATTTCCATATTTGAAGTCTGGCAACCCTATGTCTATTATCTCCAAGAGTATTTTTATGGTTTCCTCACTGCAATACATGTTGCTATTCCATAGTAGTGGAACGTTTATGTTCATGTATTTGAGTGAGCTGACTATGGTATGTAGATTTGGGGTTGGTTCTCCTCCAACGTAATTTATGTTTCTAACCCCCTCTCTTCTTAGTGTTGTTGATATTTTTGCAAGTATTTCAGCGTTTACCTTTACTCCACCATGTGGATGTAGTTGGCTTATATCGTAGTTTTGGCAGAATACACATCTAAAGTTGCACGATGAGAAAAATATTGTACCGCTTGGGACTAGTGGGGCTTCTTCACCCCAGTGGTGAAACCATGATGATACGTAGGTGTTGGCATCTAATTTGCAGAATCCCGCTTTAACCCTTCTATCAACTTTGCATCTTCTTTCACAGAATATGCATTCCCTAAGCATCCTATTCACTATCTCTATTTTCAAGTCTAGGAAGCTGATTTTTGGTACTTGTAGTTCGTTTAAACTTAATTTTCCCTCCCTTATTTCATCGTATATCTTCTTAAATTCCCTAGCTCTTTTATCATGCTCTCTCCATAATTCTTCTATGTTATCCTCTGAGTTGAATTCTGCATTAACCCTTTTACATATCAGATATTTTGCTGGTTTCTCATCTCTCATAACACTAATATACCATGATAATCTACTTTTAACTTCTGGGTCACCCATTACAATTATTGAGTCTGGTCTTAGTAGTATGCTCATGCTATTTTTATTTTAATAAGCGATAAATATTTGTGTTTTCCTTAGATATCTTGGATTCTAATGCCAGGTAAATCCAGATCTATTGGTCGTAGTAGAAGTTTTAAACTTATATCGATATTCTTCTTGATTGTAATATTCCTCGGTGTTTTATCTGTATTCTTATTGTTTGTTCCTGAGAGGGTTGAGGTTAAAGCAGTTTTTGAAACAGTTTCATTATATAATGCTGGTGATTCCTACCGCATATGTCTAGTTTATTTAGTTAGTAATCCCAAGCCATATAAGGTTCAAGTTTATGTTACTTTGGATTTGAGAGATGCAAATGTTGGGGTTAGCATATCATATTCTGATGTTAGGGGGATTGTAGATAATGCCACTAAGAGTTACATACCATATACGGTCTCTGGGAATTACATCATAAAGTTTTCTGTTGAATTATCAGCAAATGAGGTTAGAGCCTTCTTTATCCTATTATGAGTAAACAGTTACCCTTATATTTTCATATATGAAATCTTGTTTTGGTGTGTTATTTGAAGTATAGATTAATGGATATTCTTGCATGTCCAATTTGCAAAAACTTCCCCTTACAACTCTACGTATTTAATGAGAACAAGTACGAGTATAATGTTGATCTTGGGAGAAAGGTCTTATGTGAAGAGTATTGTGGGTTGAATGCCAATTTCCTTAGGAATCTAGATTTAAATTCCATTGATTGTAAGACTTGTCTCACAAGAGAAGTTGACGAAGGGCTTTTGTTCTGTTCAAAGTGTGGTCGATGGTATCCTATAATTGAGGAGATACCAAATATGCTTCCAGATGATTTGAGAGATAAGAATTCCGATCTTTCTTTCTTAAGAAAGTATGTTAACGTTTTACCTGCCGACATTGTTTTGAGGGGGCTTCCATGGAATTTATCCACCAATTAACATTTGTATCAAACTTCCACTGGCAAAGGCAAATATCCTCATTATATCAAGTAATGGGTATAGTAAGGCTTTCAGCAGACTTTTGGTTTTCATAGCATAGTATATTACGTCTGATATTAGTGCTGTTAACGTAATACTTGATATTGCAATTATTATTGTTGGATTACCATTTATCATCATAATTAATCCAGCAATTACTATTACGAGGTATATTATGAATGCAAGTAGTCCAAGCATAAACACTTTTGCTATTTGTGTTTCCGGATGATTTTTGAAGAATTTAGGAGCCCCTCTACCATAATTGAATGTTTGCTTAATTAACCCCTTTACATTACTCCTGTGCTTGTGCCACACGTATATTTCTGGGCTTCTTAAAACCTTATATCCACTTTTACATATTGAGGCCATGAGGTCTACATCTTCAAAAGTTTTCATATCCTCTCTCAGTCCACCTACAATGTTTAATACTTCTCTTTTTACAGCCATGTTGCATAAAGCTAAATGCTTGAAAATTTTTACATCTTCAGTTTTCTCCAATTTCTTAGCTATAGGCATTACCCTCATTACTGATTCATCAGAATATTTTGCAATTAGATTGTTTTCTAAGTCTTTTGATACGAATACGCTTCCACCAACACATCCAACTTCTGGATCTCTGAATTTTTCAATTATCTTTTTAAGCCATTCTCTTGGTAATATGCAGTCTCCATCTGTGAATGCATATATTTCTCCAGTGGCACTCATTACTCCTATCTTTCTACCATAATTTGGTCCTCCCCCCTTCTCCCTCAATATTTTTACTGGATATTTTGAGGCTATTTCCAATGTCTTATCGCTGGAGCCACCATCAACAATTATGACTTCCACTTTATCCTTTGGGTAGTCTAATTGCATTATTGAATCCAATAGATCTTTTATGGTGTTTTCCATATTTTTAACTGGAATTATTATTGATACTTTTGGCAGCTTATTTCCCCTATTATCTTCCAAATCTTCTATTCCTCCTCTGATATGTTCTTATGGCTCTCCAAAAATCTATTTTCCTGAAGTCTGGCCAGTATACATCTAGGAAGACTAGTTCGCTGTATGCTGATTGCCATAGTAGGAATCCACTTAACCTTTCTTCTCCACTAGTTCTGATTATCAGGTCTGGACTTGGTTGGGGGAGATGTGCTGTGTATAGGTGTTTCTCGATAACTTCTTCATCTATTTCATCAACATTCAGCTTACCACCCATAACTTTTTTGCATATTTCCTTTACGGCATCCACTATTTCCACTCTACCTCCATATGCTAATGCAATGTTCAAGTATCTCTCATCGTAGTTTTCTGTTGCTTTTTCCAGTTCTTCTATCTTCTCTCTTAATTCTTTGTCTAGAAGTTCCCTTTTACCTATTAACTTTACTCTAACCCTCTTTTCATGTATATTTTTGTCATTCATGTATTCTTCCACGTACTTTTTTGCTAGGTTCATTATTGCCTCCACTTCTTCTTTACTTCTATTAAAGTTCTCTGTTGAGAATACGTATAATGTGAGGATCTTTATTCCAGCTTCATAACACCATTTCATTACATCTTTAACTTTTTCAGCTCCCTTTTCATGCCCCATCCATGGTGGAAGTTTTCTTTCTTTTGCCCATCTCCTATTTCCATCCAATATTATTCCGACGTGTACCGGTTTCTCCTTATCTTTTATTTGTTTCCAAAGCCACTTCTCATATATCTTATACACTCCAGTAATTTCCAGTAATCTCTTGAGCATGCCCTCTACGTCACCTCTCTCTTTGCTTTCAATAGATTTATGCTTAATTGTAATGGAGCTATTATTGGATCCCCCTTTTCCATATATTCTTCAACTTCCCCTCCATGCATTTTCAAGTAATTTTGTATTTGTTTTGCTACGTCTGCTTCCACTTCTGATGTGAATATAACTGTTTTCCCCCCTCTACTTATGATGTTCATTGTGATTTTTGGGTGATCGTCCATTCTGTAAATTTTTATTGTATGTTGTTTTTTCATTGTGATTTCATTTATGATCGTTTCAATTATCCCCATTAACAAGTGATCGCTAAATACATTTTTGATTTTTCCATTTGCGATTTCCATTAAAATATCCCTTAATTTCCTTTCATCTTCACTATAAACCTTCATTTCCCCCAATGTTTTTAATACATCTTTTGCTCTTGGATTATCTGTTTTCCTAGAGGCTGCTTCTGCTAACACCTTTATTGTTATTGCTGTCGATATTATAATCTTCTCCATAACTTCCAAGTTTGAACCGAATTTTAGTGGGATTATTTCTGGAGTCATCATCCTTTTCAATTCTCCACCTATGTCGCTGAATAATATTATGATTGATTCTATTCCCATTATTCTGCATATTTCTATAGTGTTCTTCATGTTTGGTGTGATCTTCTCTCCATCATCTATTATGATTATCATTTTATCGGCATCTCTGTATGGTGCTACATACCTATTATATTCCAGTGGTGTATAACATCTTATTGGGGAACCCATTAAGGTTTCAGATATTAATGAAGAGATTTTTGCTGCTTGATAAACTTCATTTTCAGCAATTATACAGGTATTTGATGGTGAGATTGCCAATTGTATAGCTCCTTCTAAATTTTCGATTGTTGCTATCCTTTTTATAATTGCTTCATAATCGTAATCATTCAACTATTACCCTCCCATTTCACGTATAATTGATTTCAGTTCGTCTTCGTATTTTAATGCTAATCCTTCAGCTTCTTCTGTGCTTTTTGCCTCCACATATATTCTTATTATTGGTTCGGTTCCTGAGGCTCTTATGAGTATCCATGTATCTTTATTCAGCCAAGCTTTTATACCATCTATCTTTTCTTTTCTATAGTAATTTTCAAAAACTTCAATTTTGGCTGTAATCCTTTTTATCACGTCATGTTTGATTTCATTTTTACATTCTACCTTCCTTTTTACGCTATAGTATCTTGGTAGCATTGATATTATCTTTGAAAGTTTCATCCCCTTTTCGTGAATTGCATCAAGCATTAATGCTGTGGCCATAGCTCCATCTCTAACGTATTGATGTTCTGGATACATTATGCCACCATTATCTTCCATCCCCATTACACCTCCAACCCTTTTCAACTCGTGTGATACTACAACGCTGCCTACAACTGTCCATTGAACTCTACCACCATACTTCTCAGCTATCTCCTCCACTATCTTTGATGAACTTATTGGGGTAACTATAATTCCTCCCCCCTTCTTTCTCAGAATATGTTCTTCTATAATTGCTCCAGTCTTATCTCCCCAATGTACAGTTCCTTCATCATCTGTGAATATTGCTCTATCTCCATCTCCATCATATGATACTCCTAGATCGTACCCTCCATTTTTCACTATTTTAGCTACTTCAATTAAGGTTTGGGGTGTTGGTTCAGCTCCTCTACCTGGGAATCTCCCATTTATCTCCCCATTAACTACATCATATTCACAGTTCAGTTCAGTCATCAATTTTGGTATTGTTAGTGTTGAAACTCCATTTCCAGGGTCAATTAACACTTTATATCCCATTGATGATATTCCCTTAACGTTTACATTCCTTTTAATGGACTTTATATATTCATCAAGCATATTTGGAGCTTCCCTTAATCGTCCAACTTCATTCCATGGTCTCCTGGAAATTTTGTTATTAAAGAATATGTCTTCTATCTTCTCTTCTTCCGGCCTATCTATTTCCACTCCATCTACACCGATAACCTTTATTCCATTAAATTCAGGTGGATTATGACTCGCTGTTATCATAACTCCACCATCAAGTTTCAGAGTTTTAATAGAGAATTGTAGTAGTGGAGTTGTCGTTAATCCTGAATTGTAAACATTGCATCCAGAAGCCATTAATCCACTTATCACGGCTCTAAATAGTATTGGGCTTGTTACTCTTCCATCATATCCAACAATTACTTCTCCTCCATCAAAGTACGTTCCAATGGATAAGGCTACCTTTACAGCTAATTCTGGGGTAAGTTCATTTATTCTCCCCCTGATACCATTAGTTCCAAACAATCTGCCCATACGTGATCTCCTCATTATCCTTTTCTTTAGTTAATTTTAAATTCTGCTTCACCTATATTTGTTGGTAACCGGGTTTGGTATTTATGCGTAACGTCGTTGTGTTGTATGATAGTGTTACCGGTAATACCGCAAAGATAGCTGAGTCCATAGTTAATGGCCTTAAAAGGGGTGGAAATGTTAATGTAATATTGAAGAAGGTTGATGAGAAATTTTCATTGAGAATCCTAAATGATGCTGACTTAATAGTGCTTGGTTCTCCAGCAAGATATGCAAATGTTACTCCAGGGATGCATACCCTAATTACGGCTATTTTGGAAGCAATAGAGCTTGGCATAATAAACTTAAAAGGCAAGTTATTTGCTTTCTTTGGGAGTTATGGATGGGATGGTGGAATTGCATTGGAAAAAGTTTTCAATAAGTATGCTAAGCTTATGGGTTTAAAAGTTCTATTGCCTGGATTTTTAATTACAGAGACCCCCAGTGAGAATGATTTAAAGCTTGCTGAAGAGTTTGGGTTGAAATTGGCTTCATTATTAAAATGAATTTGAAATTATTCTTTTTTATTATATTTTTGGTGCCTCGGCCGGGATTTGAACCCGGGTTTCCTGTCACCCATGCTGGTGATCGCAGGCTCGAAAGGCCTGCATACTTGGCCGGACTATACGACCGAGGCTCTTCAGAATTCTAATCTACTATTTTATGGATAAAAATTTTGGGTTTTATTTTTTTCCCTTGGGTTTCTAAATATTTCAGTCTGTTTCTTTTGTCGTTATGGTGTATCTGCACCCAGTGTATAGGAGTGCCTCATCTATTCTCCTTATTAGGCTTCTAAGTTGCTCTAATGTTGGGGTGTTGGCCCATTCCACTACATAGTCATATTCTCCAATTATTTCTCTGCCTCCACGTATGCTTTTTCCAGTTTTTAGGTCTATGTTTGGATCTATGATGGATATTATACGTTCTATGGCTTCACCGTATGGGTAGACTTTGGTTATTTCTCTCATTAACTTATCTAGAGCTTCTAATCCTCTATCTATTGATGGTCCGTATAGTTTTATGTAACTTCTCATGTAACTCCCAACTCATATCTAAACTGCTTACTTATTAGGCTTATCCTCTATCTTGAATGGGAGGTGATATGTGAAATCGCCATGGGTTTTCCTTGATTTGGTAATGTGCGTGTTGTATTTGTTTGTCCTCCGAGTTGTAATGGTGGGTGGCCATGAATTTAGCTTTTAATTAATTCTTTTATATCTACTCCAAGCTCCTTTGCCTTCTTCAGTATTTCTTCAAATTGCTTTTTAAGCATCTCTTTGTCTTCCTCTTTTAACATTTCTGGTCTTGATGATATCACTATTGTCTTTATTGGTGTCATGCTCATTATCTCTAATGTTGCTGAGATTGGTTTGAATTCCCCGTTAGGGCCTGTCTCATATTTTATTGATATTCTCGTTGGGTTTTCCACGTATCCATATTTATTTACTTCTTCAACCATTCTTCTGGCTAGTTCGGTCCATGCCTTCTTATTTTCTTCTCTAACTTCTTGTGGTATGATTTTGTTGTAGAATGTGGCGTAAAACCATCTTTTAGCTCTGAATATTGCTCCTCTACATGTGGGTGATATTCTAAATTTCTGTTCTTGCATTTTCCATGCCACCAATTTCATAGTTATGTATCATCGATATATATTTGTTATCATAATTGTTCGATTAAATTTATATTGAAGTCCTTTAAACACTATTTCTAAAGTTTGTATTTGGTATCCGCCCTTTAATGGTGGTTTACATGTACCTGATATATGCTTCTATTGGAGTTGGATTTCTAGCTTTACTAATTGTTGTTTGCTTAGCATTGAGGATAGTTCGGGTTAATGTTGATAATCAAGATATGAATAGAGTTTCTGGGTATATTAAGGAAGCTACAGGTGCCTTCATTAAGAGGCATTATAAGACTATACTTATTTTCATGATAGCTCCACTAATTCCACTAATATTGTTTAATGTTTATATTGCTTTGTCCTTTTTCGCTGGAGCATTGTTATCGCTTTTATCTGCATATATAAGTTTACGTATAGCTGTTGAAGCCAATGTTAGGACAGCGTATATTTCCATGATCTCCCCGTTTAGGGCATTTAAATTGGCATTTAATGGTGGTGCGGTTGTTGGTTTGTCTACTGTGAGTTTAAGTTTAATTGGGATTGGCTTACTATACCTTCTATTTCAAAATCCATTTTACCTTGTTGGTTTCGGTTTTGGGGCGAGTCTATCTGCACTATTTACTCAACTTGGTGGTGGAATTTTCACTAAGGCTGCTGATATAGCTGCTGACTTGGTGGGTAAAGTTGAGCATCGTATTTCTGAGGATGATCCACGTAACCCAGCTGTTATCGCTGATCAGGTTGGTGATGTTGTTGGTGATTGTGCTGGTAGAGGGTCTGACTTGTTTGAGTCTCTCAGTGATGATTATGTTACTGCAATGATCCTTGGATCAATGTTTATGGGTAGATTTGGTGTTAATGCTTTGGCTTTCCCATTGCTACTTGGAGCATCGAGCATACTTGCAACTTTAGTTGGACTTTCATTAATAAATTTTTCAAGTAGGGGGAAACCAGCATTGATTTTTAATTTGGGTTTAATTGTCACGGCAGTTTTCTGTGTTTCAGGTTCTTTCATAGTTTCCACGTTGATCCTACATGACTTCAATGTTTTTCTAAGCATTTTAAGTGGTTTATTAGCGAGTTTGGCTGTGGGATTTGTAGTTCAGTATTATACTGGTTTTGGTAGTAGACCTGTGAGGAGGGTTGCTGATGCATCTAAGCGTGGTGCAGCTATAAACATTTTAACTGGGTTTTCCTATGCACTTCAGGGTCCCTTCCTGCCAATATTAATGGTGGCATCAGCTTTCCTTTTCTCCTACATTGTAACGAATGGGTCGATTTATGGGATTCTTGGAGCTAATCTTGGAACAGATCTAGCCATAGGTTTCATAATGTCTGGTGACGCTTTTGGTCCAATATGTGATAATGCTGCTGGAATTGCTGAGATGACTGGGTTTAGGGTTTTCAATCGTGGTTTAGATGAACTTGATGCTCTTGGAAATACAACTAAGGCTTACACTAAAGCTTTTGCATCATCATCTGGAGTCTTTTCAACTCTCGTGATATTCATGACGTATAGTGAAATCGTCAATTTCTGGGATATCAATTTTAGAGTTATGAGCCCAATATTTGTTGCTGGCTTACTTATAGGTGCATCACTGTCTTTCATATTCTCCTCAATGGTTATTGGTGCAACAAGTAAAACTGCTTTGGAATTGGTGGATATCATTAGGAATTATTTTAAGGAGAATCCAGATGTTCTTGAGGGTAGGGTTAAGCCTGATTATGCTAGATGTGTTGATGCTGCTACAAGTCTCTCCCTTAAACGTATGATTATCCCTGGATTTATAGCCATGTTGCCGCCGATATTAATTGGATTTGCACTTGGGAAGTATGCTCTTGGGGCTATGTTGCTTGGCGGACTATCTTCATCAGCCATTTTATCTCCAATGTTCACTTTTGGCGGTGGGTTATGGGATAATTCGAAGAAGTATATTGAGAAGGATTTCTGGATGAAGGGGACTCCAACACATGAAGCGGCAGTTATTGGTGATACCGTGGGCGACCCATTGAAGGATGTTGCAGGCCCCTCCTTGAACATTTTTATGAAGCTTATGAATATGGTTGCACTTTTGATAGCTCCAATTCTTTTATCCCTCTAAAATTACATAATGGGCGGTTAATTTATATTGTTCTTCTCTTTGAGTTAATAAAGTTATGTCTGATGAGATTGAAGAGGGGGTTGAATCCAGAGGGATTGGTAAGTATAGGGATCAGATTGTTAGTGGTCCAATTATTAGGACTCTAATATGGCTTGGCCTTCCCCCTCTAATAAATCATATAGTTATGATGGTTTACCATGTTGCTGATGCCCTTTGGCTAAGCATGTATAGTGATTATGTTGTGTCTGTTCCTAGGCAAACTTGGCCTGTGGTTATGCTTTTTCAAGCAGTTTTAAATGCCTTGACAGCTGCAAGTTTAAGCATTATTTCACAGTATGTGGGTGCTAAATCCTATAGGGAGGCAAGTGCCTCTGCCTCTAAATTCTTTACTTTAGCATTCATCCTTGGCGGAATATTTTCCACAACCTTCTACATGCTTAGAGGGTTCATATTTACATCAATTGTTTCCGTTCCACCTGAAATATTTGATGATGTTATGAAGTATTCTGGAATTATTGCGGTGGACGTCTTCCTGAATTATATCTCTTTCATTTACGTCACAATACTTCAAAGTGTTGGTGATACCAGGAGACCTGCAATTGTGAATGTTATTGCTGTTTCAGCGAATGTAGCTTTAGATCCGTTCCTTGTTTTGGGTATTGGTCCATTTCCAAGATTGGGGGTTGTAGGGGCTTCAGTCACTGACGTTATGGGGAAGTTGATATCCATTACAGGTTTAACCTATATACTTAGGAAGAGTTATCCAGATTTGAAGGTGAAATTTACAAGTAATATTGATTTTAATTGGGTTAAGCTGGTTTTACGTATAGGAGTCCCTGTTCTAGCTTTAGGTTTAACCAACAGCTTCGCATTTGTCTTTCAATTAAGATTGGTTAACGCTTTTGGGGTCGTGGTTGCTACCGCTTATTCAATAGGCTTTGTTATTATGGATATTGTGGATGGTGCTTTGTGGGGGTTTGTGGGAGCAAACTCCATAATGGTTGGGCAAAATCTTGGTGCAGGGAATTTCAGTAGAGCTAGGGAAGTGGCATATAAATCCGCATTGCTGGTGTTTAGTGTGATCCTTTTAGGTTCCTTAATATTGTATCCCATTAGGTCAGATCTCATTGTTGTATTTACAGATGATCCACAAGTTTTCGCTGAAACTGATTCTTTTCTCAAAACTCTCCTTCCAACACTATCCTTCTTCGGGTTATTCATGATTGGGATGTCCACTGGTAGAGGTTCTGGACATACGCTTATCCCAACTTTAATAGGGATCGTTAGGCTGTGGGGTATAAGGATTCTATTAGGATACATACTTGCCTTCAACTTCATGATGGGATCCTATGGAATTTGGCTTGCACTCTCATTAAGTAACGTTATCGGTGGTTCGCTATCAATTGCTTGGATCAAGTATGGCAGTTGGACTAAAGCTGTGGTGGGAAAGTATTAATACTCTGTATGTTTCTCCATTAACCTTTATGTTCTATGTCGCTAATGGTATTATTGTTCTTGATAAGTTAAGGTCAATATATTCTGGTAAAGTTATAATCATTTATCGTATTACTTCTTTCCCCCCTAAATTTATACTTGTGATAGGGGTTCTTCTAACTCTATGTTTTTGTTAAGTCCTCTATCTATTCTATTTGATTTTAAATTCGGCTAATGTTATTTCATTATACACTTTAAATGCGAAAAAATTAATTGGTAAAGATTGATTTAACGAGTAGTGTATGGGACGCAATTTAAAAGAGGATATTATTGAATCATTAAATCTTAAAGAGCCTGAAATTGTGCCAGTAGCTCCATACATTTATACAAATTATGCACCTAAACTGATGGGGTTAAAGATATCCGAATTTGTTTTGGGTTCTGTTGAATTGAAGGCTAAGGTGCTCATAAACGCTTTTGAGAGACATAAATATAATTGGGTGATGGTCAGTTTAAATGAACCGAAAGATTGGCTTAAAAATGTTCTAATTGTTGATAAAGATGATAAGTATGAATTGTTGGATAAGCGTGATGGACGGCTCATATCTCTTCTACCCAAGGATGATACCCCAGTTTATGGTCCATGGTCAGGTTTTGGAGATTTAAAAGTAGATGAAGCTATTGAGCGGATGGAAGCAGAGATCGAGGACTATAAAGAAATATTAAAGAGTGGACGTTGTGAAGTTGCAAAGATTGTTTCAGAGAAGATTGGGAAAGTGGTTCTGGTAACAGCAATTATAGGAGCTCCCTTTGGCGAAGTTGCTTGCAGATTGGGCTTAAGGGAAACTGCATTATGTTTGCGCAAACGTCCAGATTTGATTAAAAAACTCTCTGAGCTGGCTCTGAAGAGATGTATTGAGGAGGCAAAAGCACTAATTGAAGTTGGAGTGGAAGCCTTCTGGATAGAAGAAGTTTTTGCTGATGCCAGCACAATTCCCCCTAGACGTTTTGAAGAAATAGCTTTACCATACGAGAAGATGGAGATTGATGAACTTAGACGTTTAGGTGTGTACACGATCCTCTATTTCTGTGGTAATGCAATGCCTATAATAGAGAAAATTACTTCCATAAATGCGCATGCATTCGCCTTTGAAGAGGATAAGAAGGGGTTCAAAATCGATATGCCCCACATTAGGAGCATCTTAAAGGGCAGGGCATGCCTTTTTGGAAATTTTGATGCAATAAATGTGTTGAGGAAAAGTCCAAGGGAAGTGGAGGAAAAGGTGAAGGAAATGATTCTAAAACTTGCTCCGGGTGGAGGTTTTGTGCTAGGTACAGGTTCCCCGGTCTTAAAGGATGTTCCA
>JANZKA010000004.1 GCA_025060975.1 Candidatus Culexarchaeum nevadense | reverse complement strand
TTCAGCTAAAATTCTGGCAGCCATAATATTAGCTCTCAAAGCGTCTCTACCAATGGTTCTTGAAGTGCCTTCCTTAAGTAACAATATTGGTTGACCACCATAAACACTCATCACTTTCACCTAACCATATCCATAAACTCCTCTTATTTATTTTTTACTTTTATATCAGTTGATTTAATGATTTTTTGGGCCCGGTGGGATTCGAACCCACGACCACCCGGTTATGAGCCGGGCGCTCTACCTAGCTGAGCTACGGGCCCACTTTACATTTTACTATTTTATTTTCGTGTTTTTTATTTAAATAGTTTTGTTTATAGCGCCGGGGGCAGGACTCGAACCTGCGACCAACGGGTTAACAGCCCGCCGCTCTTCCACGCTGAGCTACCCCGGCAAACCTCTAATCCTATAATTTTTCTCAATCGATTATTTTAATCTTTTATTGTTTCCAGTACAGATATTATACTCCATAGCCTAACTCTTGTATGAAGCGGCATATTTGGATCTTGTGATATGTCTTCCAGTATGTTAATAGCATTAGCAGCTCTAACCCCTAAACTTAATTTTTCATTTTGTAACATTTTTATGGCGTTATTTGCAGCTCCTCTAATGTTTCTCGGAACTCCCGTATCATTTACTATTGACTGTAACAATGCTATAGCTTGTTGAACTTTACTTTCAAGCATGTCTGATCACCATTAATACATATGCATAAATATACTGACAAATTTATAATTATATCCCAAAATTAAATATTTATTTAGGTGCACATAATTGAGCGGCAGTGGAAATAGTGACAGAAAAATTAAAGAAATGGCCGAATTATTAAAGGAAGGAGCCACAATGCTATCATATATATGTCCTGACTGTAAAGTTCCATTATTTAGGTTAAAAAACGGAATTATAATATGCCCCTCATGTAAACGTAGAGTTATTTTGTCGATTGAAACAGATTTAAAAGGTGAAGCCTTAGAAAGAGGTATTACAAATAAATTTGAATTTAAGATATACGTTGAAAATCTAAAAGAAAAAATATATAATAAAATTAACATGATGTTAGAAGAAATTAATGATATAAATGACCCCAATAAAATTAACAATATTCTGTCAATTATTGAAAGACTTATTCGTATATTGAAAGAGTTACAATAATGGGATGCATCACGATGCGGAAGACTATTATACCTAAGCATTGTCATTTTTCATGCTACATTGAAGCAAAAAATACTAACGGTTTATTAAAAAATTTCATAATAGAAAGTTTACTCTCACTAAATGGAGTTTTAAAAAACATCTCTCTTTCTGTTTCAAATAAGACTCATGAAGTTTCTGGTGTTGCACAAATATTTGTTACTCGCATATATAGTGACTCATTTGAAATGAAATTATCAAAAAGTTTTGAAAAAAATAAAGAAAGTTTTTTAAATATTTTAAAAGAGAAAATAATATTTATTGAAATAAAAATAAAATATTGTTATCTTGATACAAATGTTAAGAAATACTGTTGGTCTGATCATTACATTCTTTCAATAAAAATAATTACTGATGAGATAGTAAATTTGAATGTTTCACACATTCGTGGGCTTAGAAGGATACCCATTGAAACACTTTTCAATACTTTTTATTATTCATTGATAAACCTATTTAGAACTAATAAAATACCACTGGAAAATGTTAGAGTCATTAGAATATTAGGTTGATTGGTATTTAACATAGTACGATGGTAAATTAGTGCGGGGGGTGGGATTTGAACCCACGAAGGCCTACGCCAGCGGATCTTGAGTCCGCCGCCTTTAACCTGGCTCGGCAACCCCCGCATTTCACATACTATCATAAAGTATATTTTACTTGTTTGCTTAATATATTTGTTTAATCTTAAAATTTAGTTTAAAGGGATGATTCATGAGATCCCTAATATTTTTGGTATATTTTCATTAAATGGAGGTAAGATTATACCTTTCTCGGTTATTATGCCAGTTACATAGCTGGGAGGAGTTATGTCAAATGCATAGTTTAATACGTTTATACTCTTTGGGGCTATACGGTACCTTGACAATACTTTAACAACTTCATCAGCACTTCTTTCTTCTATTTTTACATCATCTACCCTTGATTGCAAATCGAATGTTGTGGAGGGGGCTGCCACATAAAATGGTATATTATGGACTTTGGAAAGTACTGCAATGGTGTATGTGCCTATTTTGTTGTAAATAGTCCCATCACATAATATCCTATCGGCACCCACAAAGACTTTACTTATCTTCTTTTTTTGCATTAAAAAACCTATTGCATTATCCGTTACTAATGTTAATGGTATTCCTTCTGCTTTTAATTCGAAAGCTGTTATCCTTGCACCTTGAAGTTGTGGTCTTGTTTCAGCAATAAAGACATGTATTTTTTTATTGTTTCTCCATGCTGATCGTATTATTCCGAGGGCGGTACCATAATAAACTGTTGCAAATGTTCCAGCATTACAATAGGTTAATATGTTATCCCCGTCATTAATCAATTTTTCACCAATTTCACCTATTCTCATATTCATTAAGACATCTTCTTCAGCTATTCTTAAGGCTTCATTAATGATATCATTTACTATTTGGATAGAATCTTTTCTTAAATCTATAACTTTGATGATTCTTTCGATTGCCCAAAAAAGGTTCCTAGCAGTTGGTCTTGAATTTCTTATTTTATCTATGGTTTCATATATTTTGCTTATGAGGATTTGTTTACTCTCATTCTCATTTTGTTTAGCTACCATAGCGATTGTCATAGCTGCTGCAACTCCTATAGCTGGGGCCCCTCTTATCTTCATGCTTTTTATGGCATCCAATATTTCATCTACTGTTCTACATTCTATTATTTTCAACTTTTTTGGCAGTAATGTTTGATCAACCATTTTCACTATTCCATTTTCCCAAATTATAGTTCTAGGTAGTTTTCCCATATGCGATGATCACCCTCCATATAACATTTGCGATAAGCTCAACTGATTTATATACTTCTTGAGATAATCCTTCATAAAAATCTAGAATTTTAGGTTGAATACCTACCAATAAAACTTTTGCCCCAACGATTTCCTCAAAGTATGCAAATAAGATTTCAGGTGAAATGTTGTGTGTTGATATTGTTGTTGAATGTAGAAGATCCTCTCGTCTGAAGATGCCAATGGTGCCAGGTGGTTTACTCATTTCTACTGCATCGATTATAATTATATGGGAAGGAGAGAACGCTTCAATTTTACCAAGAAAATTTTCTGGAACCATGCCGCAATTTAACAACATTATCAAACCAAAGTTATCTGCATAGTCCCATTTTTTAATTTTCTCATTCAATAATTCAATAACCTTTAAACCAGCTGCATCATCTCCTCTCAACTCGTTTCCAATACCCATGATAACTGCTTTCTTGAACCCTTCAAGAAATCTATTTATCCCCGCAACGATTTCTTCAGCTTTATTTATATTCCCCATTCTTATTATATTTATTCGTATATCGTGATATTTATGGATAGTGAAGTGCCAATAGCTATTTTGATTAATGAGAAAACAGTGGTATACGGTAGAGATGCTGAACATTTGTGGAAAATGGGGTTTTATGGGGAACTCCATGAAGGGAGATTGACACTTCTCCCTGTTGAAACTTTATATCTTGTTGAGAATGGAAAAATAAAAGTTTATTTAGATAATAGACTCTTATCGTTCAACGAGTTACTACATTACTTCTTGAGATACGACCCTGAAGTATGGATAAAATACGTAATTTATTCTGATCTTCGTAGAAGAGGGTACATCGTAAAAAGTGGATTTGGGGGTACATCGTTTAGAGTATATGAGAAAGGAGCTGAAGTGGGAAAGAATCCTGCAAACATTATAGTATATGGAGTTGTTGAAGGAAAACCAATAAGTTTAAATGAATTAAAAGAAATCGTGGCAACAGCAAAGAGTTTAAAAAAAGAAATGGTTTTAGCAATAGTAAATGGGCAATGTGAGGTTGCATATTATAAGGTAAGCGAGGTGTTTACTTGAACAAAATGTTGGCATATGTTAAAATAATTAGGCCTATAAACTCGATAATGATGGGGCTCGGTGTAGTTTTCAGTGAAATTATAGCATTAAAATCTCTTCCTCCTTTTAAAATATTGTTATGTGGTTTTGGATCAGGATTTTTCTTAACTGCAGCTTCCATGATAATTAATGACATTTATGATAGAGAGATCGACATCATAAATGCTCCAAATAGACCTATACCAAGCGGATTAGTATCAATTAAAGAAGCTTGGAGTTACGGTGCGTTATTAACTGGGGCTGGGATAATTTCAGCATACTTAATAAATATATATTGCTTTGTAATAGCAATAATCTCCCTACTTATATCACTAATCTATAATATGCGGTTCAAAAAATATGGACTAATAGGAAACTTTATGGTTAGTTTTTGTGTGGCGGTGCCCTTTCTCTTTGGAAACTATGCTGTTTCTGGGGAAAGTGTTTTGCTAAATGTTTTCTCCCTAGTTGCATTTCTTGTAAATACTGGAAGAGAAGTGATTAAAGGAATAGCTGATGTAGAAGGTGATATAAAAAGGGATGTACGATCAATTGCACGCGTATATGGAAACAGAACCGCAATTCTCGTTGCCATAGTTTTCTTCACGATATCCATACCAATTGTGTTTATACCGGTCCTGTATTCATGGGTTTCCCTCTATTACCTATTAATAATCGTTTTCCCAGTTATTGGATTGATTTATGAGTCGTATACGCTATTAAGAAAATATGATGTAAAGTCTGTTCTGAAAAGTAAAAATAGAATGTTAATATATATGCTTTTAGCTTTGATTGCAGTACTTATAGGTGGATACTATGAGTAAAAGGAGATTTAAAGTTCTTAGAGGGTTGCGAGATTTACTACCTGAAGACGTTGAAAAATTAAAGTACGTAATTTCAGTTATAAGGGAGATATTTAAACTATATGGATATCAAGAAATAATGACACCTACTATAGAAGCATTTTCCCTTTTCGAAAAGAAAGCAGGAGAAGAGCTCAGGCATAGAATGTATAAGTTCATTGATATGGGGGGGAGAGAAGTTGCATTAAGGCCAGAAATTACCCCTTCAGTTGCAAGATTTTATATAAACCACATGCTTTCTTTTCAGAAACCTATTCGACTAGGATATATAGCAAATTGCTTCAGATATGATGAACCTCAGTACGGTAGGTATAGAGAATTTTGGCAAGGAGGTTTTGAACTTATAGGGTCTTCTAATCCCGAGGCAGACGTTGAAATACTGAATATTGCAAGTACACTCATGAAACGCTTGGGATTCTCAGATTACTATATAAAATTAAACCATGTTGGGATTATAAAAGGAATTTTAAACTCTGAAAAAGTACCAGAAATAGTTCAAAACAGAATACTGGGATTATTTGATAAAACAAGATATGATGAGGCAATACAATTGTTAAAATCAGAAAATGTGACGGATGAATGCTTAAATATTATTAGAGAAGTAATAAACTTAAAGGGAAATAATATAAATCAGATAATTGACAGTGCTGAACAATATATATGTAAATATTCACTTGCAATGGAAGCACTTCTAAATCTAAAAGAAATACTTAGCTTGTTAGAGAAATCTGAACTTAAAATACCGATACTTTTAGATTTGGGATTTGCAAGAGGACTAGAGTACTACACTGGAATAATTTTTGAATGTTTTTCATCAAAAAATAATAGGCTTGCTTTAGGAGGCGGCGGGAGATATGATACTCTAATAGAATTGTTTGGTGGACCCCCAACTCCAGCTGTCGGTTATGCTCCAGGAATTGACAGAATAATACTAGCATTAAACGAAGAAAAAATAGAGATACGTACAGAAAAACATAGAAAAACAATAGTGATTCCACTTTCACGAGAATTTGTCCCTTATGCTATAAAGATAGCATCAAATTTAAGAGGGTTTGATATACCGGTAGAAGTGGAAGTTATGGGAAGAGATTTGAAGAAAGCCTTATCATATGCAAATGCAAGAAACTTTGATTACGCCATCATAATCGGTAGTACCGAAGTGAAGGAGGAGAAGATAACATTGAAAGACCTCAATAAGGGGGAGCAATATAAAGTGAGTATAGAAGAAGCTATTAATATGATTAAAACCTCTAAATAATAAATGAGATGCCCGTCCTTAGAAGAGAAGATTTTCAGAAAATATACCTCACAGCGAAAAAGACACATTTGAGTATAAATTTCTTCTTTAAAAACTTGAGATATATATTGTGCATAAATGGTATGGTATGTGCAAAGAATAAGAATTTTGAGATTGTTCCGTGGCAAAAAGCCTTCGGTTCAAAGATGCCACATGAAATACTAACGACCTTCGAATTAGAAAAAGTAGAAGTAAAATTAAAAGGGAGCAAATATGAACATGAAAAAGAGAAGATATTCAACAATATTGAAGAATTTATAAAGTGGGTTCAAACATTGCATAATTAACGATAATTTTAATTTGTATCCTATTATAAAATAATGAGTGAAAAGGGGCCCGTAGCTCAGCATGGACAGAGCAACCTCACATGAATGAGGCTCGAACCGGCCTTCTAAGTCGGGGGTCGCGGGTTCAAATCCCGCCGGGCCCGCCAAACATAAAGAAAAAATTTAAAGAAAACTTAATATAAAAATAATTATATAGAGTCCCGCCGTAGCTCAGTGGTAGAGCATCCGGCTGTAGCGTAATGCGCACACATGATGTTAATGAGCAAAAGATGAGTGTGTGTCAGCCGTAGAAACCGGAGGGGCGCCGGTTCAAATCCGGCCGGCGGGACCACAAATATACATGCGGGGGTAGCCAAGCCAGGACAAAGGCGCGGGACTTAAGACCAATAAATTGAATAGGGCATAGATGTAAGAAATCCCGTCCCGAAGGGGTTCGTGGGTTCAAATCCCACCCCCCGCACCAATATTGATGAATGTTTGTTAATGATGATATTAAAAAGTAAATGAAGCTAAACTTTTGATTATCTTGCTTTATCCCTCTGGGTTTTGTCAAAGATTTTAATTAACATTTACGTACAATAACTCTGATAAAATTCTGTTAAGTGTATGTGTCATTTTAGCATTATGGATTAAAAAGAAAAAGTCTCAAGAACATTTTCATTTGTACAATTTTACGTTTATATAATATTATGGAAAGTTTTCTAGTTTTTACTCAAGTAATTTATTTTTCAATACAAACTGATGTTTTCATTATAATCTTTATTGAATAGGAATCTTTAATAGCAAATTATTTGAAAATTACTTTAATGGTGTCCTTTTAATGCGATTTTTACACGGACCTTTCTTTATGCAAGGTGATGAAGCTTGTGCTGAGGGAGCTATAGTTGCTGGTTGTAGAGTTTTTGCTGGTTATCCAATAACTCCATCTACTGAAATTGCTGAGAGACTTGCTATTAGACTTCCACAGGTAGGTGGTGTATTCATACAAATGGAAGATGAACTTTCTTCTATAGCATTAATAATAGGGGCATCTTACGCTGGAGCTAAAGCAATGACTGCTACAAGTGGTCCTGGCATGAGTTTATTCATGGAAAACATAGGATTAGCCTTCATGACTGAAACGCCGATAGTGATAGTTAACGTGATGCGCGGCGGACCAAGTACAGGTCAACCCACACGTGCGAGTCAAGGAGATGTAATGCAAGCTAAATGGGGTAGTCATGGCGATTATGAAATAATAGCTTTATCTCCATTTTCTGTTCAAGAAATGTTTGATTTAACCATTGAAGCATTTAACTTAGCTGAAAAATTCAGAACTCCTGTTGTTCTCCTAGCAGATGAAATCGTGGGTCATATGAGAGAAAAAGTTGTTATTAAGTTGCCAGAAGAAGTTGAAATAGTTAATCGCAAAAAACCCTTATCAAAAGAGTCTTTTTTACCTTTTAAGCCAGATGAAGATTTAGTTCCTCCGATGGCTTGTTTTGGTGAGGGGTTTAAAATACATGTTACTGGTTTAACTCACGACTTTAGTGGATTTCCTTCGTCAGTCGATCCTGGGGTTCATTGGAAATTGGTTAAGAGGTTATGTGATAAGATACGATTAAACTCTGAGAAAATCATAAAAATTGATGAAAGATTCATGGAAGACGCTGAAATTATCGTAGTAGCTTATGGTGCGCCAGCTAGATCTTCTCTAAGAGCTGTACGTATTGCTAGAGAGAAAGGGTTAAAAGTTGGTTTATGTAGATTGATAACACTATGGCCTTTTCCCCAACGAAAATTCCTCGAGTATGCAAAGCATGCCAAAGCTTTCATTGTAGTTGAGATGAATTATGGTCAAATAGTTAGAGAGGTTGAAAGATGCGTTCAAGGTAAACCCGTTTTCTTCCTTCCCAAAATGGGAGGGGATCCCCACACACCCAATGAAATATTGAATTTGATATATGAGGTGAATGAAGATGAATTTTGAAGATCATGAGGAGACTCATCCATTGGATAATCTCATATTATCAGAGCGGATGCCACATATATGGTGTCCCGGTTGTGGCATAGGAATTGTTCTGAACTGTTACTTAAGGGCACTAATTGAATCTAATATTGATTTAAACAACGTTGTTGTCGTTTCAGGTATAGGTTGTACTGGGAGGATAGCTAACTATGTTGCACTTGATTCTTTTCACACCACACATGGACGCGCTATACCTATTGCTATGGGAGTGAAAATAGTTAAACCTAATCTAAAGGTTGTAGTTATTAGTGGGGATGGTGATTTATTCGCTATTGGTGGAAATCATTTTATACATGCAGCGAGAAGAAACGTGGATTTGCTTGTGATATGCGTAAATAATTTCAACTATGGTATGACCGGAGGACAGGTTGGTCCCACCACTCCCTTTCAATCGGTAACAACAACTACACCATATGGTAATATTGAGCATCCATTTAACTTGCCCTACCTTGCTACCGCTGCTGGTGCAGTTTTTGTTGCTAGATGGACTATTGCCCAACCATTTGCTCTAATAAAAACTATAAAGAAGGCTCTTCAGAAATCAGGTTTCTCCTTTATTGAAGTAATTGCTCCATGTATTACCTTGTATGCAAGATATAATAGGCTTGGAGGACCATCGGAAGTTTTAAAATATTTGCTTCAAAATAGTGTGATTAAAAATGGGATAGATCCCGCATTAGTCGATATAGACAAAGACAAAAAAATAATAGTTGGAGAGTTCATAGATAGAGATAGGCCAGAGCTCGTTAAAGAACTTTATAGAATTATTAAAGAGCAAAGTGGTCTTGAACTTAAATCAATAGTTTCCGGAGGTTAACTGTTCATGAGGTGGGAGGTACGTATCTCTGGGCTTGGAGGACAAGGAATTCTTCTAGCTGGGTACATTCTCGGAAAGGCTTCGGCAATATTTGATAATAAGAATGTTGTTCAAACGGAGTCTTATGGACCTGAAGCTAGAGGTAGTAGGTCTAAAACTGACATAATAATATCCGATGATGACATTGATTACCCATACATAACTTCAAATAACGTATTAATTGCTCTATCTCAAGACGCTTACAATTATTACAAGGATCATGTATGTGAAAACGGGATAATAATAGTAGATGAGGATCTTGTAAAAATAGAGGAGTTGCCTCGAAAAAATGTTAGAATATACAAGGTGCCTGCCACGAGAATAGCGACGACAATCGGTAGGAGGATCGTTGCAAATATAGTTATTCTAGGTGCCTTATGTGCATTAACAAGTATTGTCTCATACAGTGCTTTAGAGAAGGCTATTTTAGATAGTGTCCCAAAAGGTTCTGAAGAAGTAAATTTAAAAGCATTACGTGAAGGATACAATTATGGGATGAAACTTCTTGCAGAAAGTGGGGGTTTTCAGACCTAAAATAATTGGGTTTTTATGTAATTGGTGTGGTTATGCAGCTGCAGATTTAGCTGGCAATTTAAGGAAAACTTACTCTTCAAATCTGAGAATAGTAAGAGTTATGTGTAGTGGACGCGTTGACCCAATACATATATTATACGCATTTCAACATGGTGCGGATGGTGTTTTGATTGTAGGGTGTCATCTTGGGGACTGTCATTATATAAATGGAAACTATAAAGCTAAAATGAAAGTGAATTTTTTGAAAAAATTCTTACAGGAAATGGGTATAAATCCGGATAGATTACATATAGATTGGGCTTCTGCTGGTGAAGGTAATCGGTTTGCTAATATAGTTGACGATTTCATTTATAAGGTAATTAAGCTTGGTCCATGTGAAATTAAATATGTGAGGTTGTAAACAATGAATACTAAGTTAACTTTAGCTATCTTTCCATTGATTGGATGTAGTGGATGTGAGAATGCATTACTTGATGCATGGCGTGTTAACGACGATCTTTTTAACAATTTTGAAATAATATATTCCCCATTATTAGCTGACTTTGAAGAACCAGATCATGTTGACGTTGGGATAGTAACTGGAAACGTACGTTTTCATGAAGATATAAATAAGCTGTTGCGTTGGCACAAAAAGAGTAAAGTGCTTGTGGCTTTGGGAAGCTGTGCTTGCTATGGAGGTATACCCGGATTATTAAACCTACAAAATATTCAAAGCGTTATAAATGATATTTATTCACCCAAAATTTCTCTTGATAATTACGATATGCCTAAATTGATTGAGAATGTTAAATCTATTGCCGAGTTTGTTAATATTGATATCGCTATCCCAGGATGCCCACCACCTAAAAACTTAATCATCAAATTGTTCGAGCATTTATTGAAAGGTGAACCTCTAATACTACCTGATAAAAGTGTATGCAATGAATGCCCACTAAATACTAGCGAAGATAAGGTTATAAGAAACATTAAAAGATTTTCTCTTGAACCTATCACACCAAATAAATGCTTCTTAGAAGAGGGAGTGCTCTGTCTTGGACCTATAACTAGAACTGGTTGTGATGCTAGATGTATAAAGGTTAATACTCCATGTAGAGGTTGTATGGGATATCTCTATAATATTGATGAAGCAGTAGTAAAGTTTCTGTCATCTGTTTCATCAATGATTGACGAGAAATCAAGAAACATTGATATCGATAAAATAAAAGACCTCACAGGTCTTCTGTATCGATTTACATTAGCATCTTCTAAGCTAAACTTCATTAAGCGAGGGTGAGTAATACCATGAGTAAAAAACTGGTTTTTCATCCAATAACTAGGATAGAGGGACATGCTAAGGTTACATTAGTTTTAAATGATGGAAATGTTGAAAATGCATATTTCCAAGTAACAGAATTTAGGGGATTTGAAAGGCTACTAGTAAATAGACCTATTGAGGAAGCACCATTAATCGTACCAAGAATATGCGGTTTATGTTCCCCTTCTCATCATTTAGCATCGGTTAAAGCATTAGATGAGATATTCGGATTAACTCCTCAGGAAAATGTTATAAGATTACGTGAATTATTACATTATGCAGGATTTTTGCATAGTCACTTACTTCACTTATTTATATTATACCTTCCTGACATACTATTCTCCGATATTAAACCAAATCCCGGTTTTATTGGTATGATTAAAAGTTATCCATCATTAGTTAAAGATGTTTTGGAGATTAGGGGGTTTGCACAACAGATATTGGAGGTTTTAGGCGGGTCATCGATTCATCCATCTGCAACTATGGCTGGGCTTTTCCTCAACCCACTTAAACCTTCACAACGGACTGAGTTGAGGGATAAAGCCTCAAAATCAATAAAACTATTTAATACTATTGTTGAAACAATCAAGGATAAGTTAAGTGAAGTGCTGGAAAATTCTATAAGTTTCCCAAGTAATTTTGTGTCGTTACATTCCAAGTCAGATTACCCCCTTTATCATTCAGATGAAATTCATGTCATTTCATCAAAAGGTGAATTATTAACCTATTTCCAGCATAATGATTATCTAGAAGTGATACGTGAAAAAACGGTTTCTTGGAGTTATGCTAAAGCTCCCTACTTGAAACTTACTAATGACGGTTATTACAGAGTGGGTCCTCTTGCTAGGTTCAATATAAATAGTAAATTTCATTCCGAAAATTCCGAGGATTTTGCTAAACAATTTTTATATAATGTTCCCTCACCAATATGCATGTCCGAGTATTATAACATTGTTAGAATAGCAGAAATTAAGTATGTACTGGATAAAATTCTTGAAATACTAAGTAGTGAAAGGATCTTGGAATATACTTATTTACAAAGAGATCTGAAACCTATGAATAGTGATGGCATTGGAGTTATAGAAGCTCCTAGAGGATTACTTATACATCATTATAGAGTCGACGATTATGGCTACATAAAATATGCAAATTTAATAGTAGCTACTGTCCAAAATACCCCAATAATTGAAAAGGAAATTATTGCTAGATCTCAGCAGGTTATTTCTAAATATGGTGTTTCTGAAGATAAATTATATAATACGATATCCAGAATGATAAGGAATTATGATCCATGCCTTTCATGTGCTACTCATACTTCTAATATTCCCTTTACACTTGAAATTCACATTAAAAATGAAAATAAGGTTTTATTTTACCCTACTTTTTCAAGTACACCTTAAAATATTTTATTGGCCCATATATTTATTGTACGTTATGGCGGCTTACGATGTTTGTAAACTTGCTAAAGAAACTCGCTTTTCGGAGGAACTTATATCTTATTTAAGTAAGTTTTTAGGTTTTTCCAAAACGAGTAGTATCATTAGTGCATTGATACATCCTCCAAGATTCTATTCTATTCGTGTAAATACCCTTAAGACAAGCGTAGAAGAAGTATACAAGTCTTTATGTGAGAAAAATATTGAAACTGTTATTCATCCAATATTAGATGATGTTTTACTGATTAGAGTTAGAGGACCTTTTGAAATCGAGGTTCAGGGAAAAATAGTTGTTGCAGATAAAAAAGCTGCAGAAAGTGTTTACATGGGTGCGGATCTTTATGCTCCCGGAGTTATATCAGCAAATGGCGTTAAAAAATCGGATTTTGTTACCATAGTCGATGAAAATGGTTTTCCTGTAGCAAATGGGGTAGCTGTACAAAGTGAATTTGATATTCTCAATCAAAGAAGGGGGCTAGCAGTTAACGTTGTACGCTCAAGATATCAAAGTGTATCCATCAGAAGTTTAGACGAATATATTTCTGGTAAGATTTACGAGCAAAACATACCCGCTATACTAACTAGCATCATTTTGGAACCAACACCACATGATGTTATAGTGGACATGTGTGCAGCTCCAGGAGGCAAGACAACACATATAGCACAATTAACTTTCAATAAAGCTAAAATATATGCTTTTGATAACTCTAAATCAAAAATAAGTAAATTAATAGAGAACATTAATAGACTAGGGGTAAGAAATGTAAATGTGATTTTTTCAGATTCGAGGTACCTCCATATAGATTACCCATTTTTAAAGGCTGATAAAGTGTTGTTGGATCCACCATGTTCCGCATTAGGTGTAAGACCTAAACTATTTGAGTATAAATCGGTTAGAGACATCATGGCATGTGCTAAGTATCAAATTCAATTCTTTAAATCCGCGGTAGAAATTTTGAAAAAAGGCGGTGTTCTTGTATATTCAACATGTACCATAACTCCTGATGAAAATGAAGTTATAGTGAAGCATGCTTTAGAAAATTTTCCATTAGAATTAGATAAACAAATCCTTTATATTGGTACACAGGGGTTAAATATGCTTCAAGGATCGAATTTGCTCCAACGTTTTTATCCTGATGAACATGATACTCCAGGATACTTTATAGCCAAATTCATCAAAGTTTAGGTTTCCTTTTTAATTTTGTTCCACATATTTTGCATTCATTTACATTTTCATTATTATATTTTCTTCCACATGCTGGACAATACAGCTTCCAGTTAATCACTCTTCTAATACCTTGTGTAGCTATTGGTGCATATTCTATTCCCAAAACTTTTGCTACATTTTGCATTGAGAAATCATCAGTTAATACCACTGGTTTACATCCTTCTTCAATAAGATCTAATGCTAGTGCTAGGGTTGAAATATCGCTATTAGAGAGATACTTTCTATCATTAGTTTTCCTTGCAACTTCTTCTACCTTCATAATCGTTGCTGGTTTAGGTGCTGCTTTTTCAAGTCTCTTAATTTCAATGGCGTATTCTACAAGACTTCTTTCCTCATCTTTTAATATCTCATTTAGAGCATCAACTGTTATTATCTGCCTATAGTTCGTTACTAGTAATGGATTGTAACCGTTCATTATTGCTGAAGAATCTAAAACAAGTACCCTTTTCATATATCATAATTCCCTCGAAACTCTTTTTTTAAATTTTTCATAAAACTTTTTTTCCTTTAACTGCACAAACTTTGTTGTGAATTCGCTTTTTTCAAGTAGCAATTTCGTTCCAGCAGGCACATGTACATAACTTCTTCCATCAATTGCTACGAGTGCATCTGCGCCATCCTCACAGATCTTTACTTCTATTTTTGAATTCGTGGGGACAATTATCGATCTCTGAATAAGCTTTAAAGGTGAAAGTGGTGTTATTATAAAAACATCCAGTTCTGGATCTACTACTGGTCCCCCTGCGGAGAGGGAATATGCCGTAGACCCAGTAGTGGTTGATATTATCAGGCCATCCCCCCTCCCATTTAGTATTTCTTCCCCATTTTTTCTCACGGTCAAATTCACTACTTTTGATGGTATGCTGGTTATAATAGCTATTTCATTCAATGCATCATTTACTGGATAAGTGTTTTCTTCGATTTTCTCAATTAGTTGATACTTTACTGGTAGTTCCTTTATGGAAACCTTTATTCTAGTACATTCTTTCAAAAAGTATTCTCCCCTTATAACGTCTTTTATCTTTTCTACTTCATCGGAATCCAATTCCGCCAAGAATCCTATGGTCCCCGCATTTATTGCTAGTATTGGTGTCCCTTTTTCTTTCACATCATTTGCAATCTTTAATATTGTTCCGTCACCTCCAATCACTATTACGGCTTCTATATCAGCATATTTAATGCAAACCCCTTTATCCATGTTTAGCTTCCATGAAAGTTCTCTCTCAATTAAAGTTTCAATACCTTCTGATGATAACATCTCATATACTTTTCTAGCGATATTGATGGCTTTTTCTGAATCCACCCGAGATGCTAACAAAACTTTACTCCATTTTTTCATTCTTTCTCAAATTAGTAATTGAATGCCAAATATAAATGTAAATGTTTTTAAGGAATAAATAATTGAATAGTTTTGAGGTGTATACTTTGAAAAGACCAGAAAGTGCGGGATCACTAAAAATAGGATCTTTCATAGTTATTGACGATGAGCCATGCAGAGTTGTCGATATAGACAAATCCAAAGCTGGGAAACATGGTTCTGCAAAGGTGAGAATAGTTGCTATCGGAGTTTTCGATGGAAAGAAAAGAACGTACGTTGGACCAGTTGATGCTCAAGTTGAGGTGCCAATTATTGAGAAAAAAGTTGGACAGGTAATTTCTGTAACCCCTACATCCTTGCAAGTAATGGATATGTCAACTTATGAAATATTTGATGCGACTCCTCCAGAAGAACCAGAATTGAAAAAGAAACTCGCTCCCGGAGTCGAAGTTGAATACTGGGAGATTTTAGGTAGAAGGAAGATTATGAGAGTGAAGTGAAAAAGCTGGGTTACAAGGGTGTCTAATTGGTGACTCATAGTATAAAATTAGATAATTGTAGATTTATTATCACGCAAGATAATGGCAAAATATTAAAAAATCATTCTATTCTAATTGAGGATGGCAGGATCTCTCAGATTTCAGAGAAAATAGATGTGGAAGCGGAATATGTGCTTGATTGTGAAGATAAAATATGTATGCCTGGATTAATTAACACACATACTCATGCTGCGATGTCTTTATTCAGAGGTTATGCCGATGATCTTCCATTAGAAACATGGCTTAAAGATAAAATATGGCCTCTTGAAAGAAAGCTAACACCAGAACAATGCTATGTTGGTGCCTTACTTTCATGTATTGAGATGATTAAAAATGGTGTAACATTGTTTCTGGATATGTATTTCAATCCCATGATGACTGTAAAAGCTGCTGCTGAAACAGGGTTAAAGGCGATAGTTTCCATAGGGGTTTTTGACTTTAATGACTCCTATTTGAGAGACAAAATGATTAATGAAATCAATACTTTTTTACATGAAGTAAGACTATACGAACCTAAAATAATTGGTGCAATTGGGCCTCATGCTCCTTATACATGCTCCAATGAATTGTTGATGAAATGTAAGGATATAGCTGAAAAAGATAAGCGATTAGTTCATATTCATTTAGCTGAAACTATGGAGGAGCAAGCAGTGTTTGAAGAGAAGTATGGTAAACGTGAAATTGAATATTTAAATGATATTGGCTTCTTATCTTCCAATGTCATTGCTGCCCATTGTGTATGGGTTAGTAAACGTGAGATTAGACTTCTAGGAGAAAACAACGTAAAGATATCTCATTGTCCAATTTCAAACATGAAGTTGGCAGTGGGTGGAGTTTTACCTTTACGTGAATGTTTAGCCAATAATGTCATAGTAAGCTTAGGAACCGACAGTGCTGCAAGTAATAATTCCTTGAATATGTTTGAGGTTATGAAGTTTTGTGCATTAATACATAAACATAGTTCTTTTGATCCTTCATTAACTTCAGCTAAACTTGTCCTTGATTTTGGAACTGTGAATGGTGCACTTGCAACAAATAAGATAAACTCATTAGGGAAAATTGTTGAAAATGCTCCTGCAGATATAATCGTTTTGAATTCTTTTGCACCAAATATGCATCCTTTATCTGAAAACACTCTAATTTCCCATATTGTTTACTCAAATTCTCCTCATAACGTATTACATGTCATTATAGATGGCGAAATAGTTCTTTTTAACGGGGCTCTTACAAGATTAGACGAACGCGAAATTTATGAAAAAGTTGAAAAAGCGTACTTTGATCTACTTTCCAACTAATTCTGCATTTTTTATCTTTAAAATTCCGCTATCTTTCATCCATACTTTTTCATACTCGTTTATTTTTACTCTCTTTTTGAAGAATGGAGCATCATAAACAAATGTTTCATATTCTCCTCCCTCTCCACATAAACTTACACCATACTTTTTATTTTTTACAATTAATTTACTAATAGTATCATAGGTTATCTCCATTCCAAGCCATTCCTCATCTAATCCTTGAGCGGCAACTGAAACTATTATTGCCCGTATTCCACATTTTACAATTTTTTCTAGTATCATTAATGGACATTTCATCCATAATGGTGTAATTAATTTTAAACCCGTTCTCCTACACATTTTAATTAGAACTTTTATTTGAAAATCGGAATAAATAACTCCTGATAGGATGCCAATTATTTTATCTCTCCTTTTTAGTTCTTTCAGTGTTTCCTCTAGTTTTCCTATCCCCTCGTACCCCTCATCGCATACCTTTATTAGTGGTATCCCCATGGCCTTTGCTTGTATTTCTGTCCATTCAATATTTGGGTAATGCCAATACATTGAATTCTCTTTTGGTTCTATAACTATTAAATATTTTACAATCCATCCTTGACTTAAAGCATAATATATTGATAAAGTAGAATCTTTCCCGCCACTAAATAATGCTATTAACGTTGTTTCTCACCAAAGTGAAATTAGCGATACAAGTATAAAAAATGTATATAAATGTTTACAATACATTTATTTAAGTAATTGAAACTTTATTCATGAGGTAACTATATGGTACTTGAGTCTTTAAGCAAAGCTTTAAGCGAAACCGTAAGGAAAATATTGAGAGCTCCTTTAGTTGATGAAAAAACCATAAAGGAGTTCATACGAGATATTCAAAGAGCTCTCCTTCAAGCAGATGTAAATGTAAATTTAGTTTTACAAATTTCTCAAAATATTGAGAAAAGACTTAGAGAGGAGAAGATTCCTCAAGGATTCTCTAAAAGAGAACTATTATTAAAGATCGTTTATGAAGAATTGGTGAAGATTCTAGGTGGAGATGTTTATGATAAAGTTAAGCTACCTAATAAAAAACCATATGTGATAATGCTCGTAGGTATTCAGGGTTCTGGCAAAACGACTTCTGCTGCTAAATTGGCTTTCTACTATAAGAGGTTAAATTATAAAGTTGCATTGGTTTGCGCTGATAATTATCGCCCTGGAGCATTTGATCAATTAAGACAGCTTGGTGAAAAGATAGGAGTTCCAGTTTACGGGGAAAGAGATGCAACCAGTAGTGTTCAAATAGCTGTTAATGGTGTGAAGAAATTCGTTAACGAGGGTTTTGAAATCATAATTGTCGATACTGCTGGTAGACATAAGGAAGAGAAGAGCTTAATGAATGAGATGCGTGAAATTGCTGAAAAAATTAAGCCTGATGAAATAATGCTCATAGTTGATGCCACTATTGGTCAGCAAGCTTACATTCAGGCAAAAGTTTTTCATGAAAACACAAAAATAGGGTCTATATTTTTAACAAAATTGGATGGTTCTGCGAGAGGTGGTGGGGCATTATCTGCGGTTGCAGTTACTGGTGTGCCAATAAAGTTTATTGGTGTTGGCGAGAAAATAGATGAAATTGAAACATTTAATCCAAAGAGGTTTGTCGGTAGAATACTTGGTCTTGGAGATTTAGAATCATTAATTGAGAAATTTAAATTAGCAGAATATAAACCAACTGAGGAAGATGCGAACCGATTCTTATCTGGAAAATTTACTTTAGATGATCTCTTAACCCAATTGAAATCTATCTCTAAAATGGGTCCATTAAATAAGTTAATTCAATTAATTCCAGGGTTTTCATTATCACTTCCAGACGAGTTTCAAGAATTGTCAAAGGTCAAGATAAAGCGATATTCCGCTATAATAGAGTCTATGACTAAGGAAGAACGTGAAAAACCTGAAATCATTGATCGTTCAAGGATGCGTAGGATAGCGATGGGATCTGGTACTTCTATACGGGATGTTCAAGAACTTTTAGAACAATACAAGAACATGAAAAAAATGATGAAGATGTTTAAGAGAAAAACTAAATTGTTTGGTAAATTAAAGGGATTTACAGGGGTTTAACTATAAGGGTTTTCATAGTGAAATTCTATGATACTTTAAGCAATATGATAAACAAATTTCCATATATTGTTTCTTCAAGTGTGTATTCTGCATTATTAGTTTCACACGGTATAAGATCCCATGTAAAGTTGATGTTACATTTCAATGATCCATTATGTGTAGTATTTAATTCAGATAGATTAAGAAATCTGCGTCCCGATATGCAATCCACCATTGGTTTCTTCCGTAAAGTTTTGTCCTTAAATTTTAGGTACAGGGGATTTAGGGGAGAAACTGTCTTAACTCCTGGCGTCTCGTATAGTAAAGTGGATCTTTCAAATTTGATCAGAAATTCGAGTAACATATTCTTCAACGATGATAAAGGTATATGGATTGATAAAGTTCATTTTCCTAAACATTTTAAGTTCATAATTTTTTATCCATTTGTTGATTCTAATGTATTACAATTATTAATCAAGTTAAATGCAAAACCTATTAAAATTGCCTCAAAGTATAAATTGCCTGGTGCCTTATTGACGATATTAAGTAACTATTTAGATAAACAAGAGGTGAAGTGTGATGATTAACACTAAGATTCTAGATAACGTTATGAGTATTTTAAAGGAATTTCCGCTTTGCGATCATTGCCTTGGAAGACTTTTCGCACGACTAGGTAAGGGGGTGGATAATAGCGAGAGGGGATATTCAATGAAATTATTATTAACAATGTTTTCACATTTGATGTTAAAAGATGATGAATCTAAAGATTTAGCCATAAACAACTTAAGAATACTGGCTAGTAATGGTTTCTTTAAACCGGCACAAGATTTGTTGAAACATATTGGGTGTGATTTTCAGAGCGTAAAGGAATGTTTCATATGTAGAAACGTATTTGAAAATTTAGATGAATATGTGAAGAGGATTTTACCCATACTTAATGAATATGATTTTAATACCTTTCTCATAGGCACCAAAATACCAGCAGCCTTCTTAGAAAGGGAGGATGTTGTTAGATCGCATCTAAGCATAGATGTTGGTGAATCAATTAAATCCGAACTTAATCGGTTAATTGGTAAGAAATTACAAGTTATCATCGGGAAGAAAGCGTCATTTGATGACCCTGATATAGTTATTATAGTAGACATTGAAAACTTTAATGTCTCAATAAATCCAAAACCTCTCTTCATTTATGGTCGATATAAAAAACTCATGAAGGGTATTCCACAGACAACGTGGTTTTGTAGTAATTGTTGGGGTAAGGGGTGTCCTCAATGTAATTATACTGGTAAACGCTACAGTACTTCCATTTCTGAATTGATTATAGGTCCTATTCTTAATGCTACTAATGGTGTTAAAGGTATTTTTCATGGTGCAGGGAGGGAAGATATCGACACCTTAACTCTTGGTAATGGGAGGCCATTTATTGTTGAAATAAAGGATCCTAAGCATAGAACTGTAGACTTAGCCTACTTAGAGAGGGCAATTAATGATAACGCTAGAGGTATGGTAGAAGTAAAGTTGATTCGTTTTTCCAACAGGAAAGAAGTAAGGAAACTTAAAGGTTTATCAGCATTTTCCAGAAAAGTTTATCAAGCTTTAATTGAGGTTGATGGCGAGGTAGATGAAAGTTCGCTTAAAAAGTTAGAGGAATATTTCTCTAATAGAGAAGTCAAGCAGTATACACCACTACGTGTCCTACATAGAAGAGCTAATAAGATTAGGGTAAAAAAAGTCTATTCTGTTAAAACTGAACTTATAGATTCCCGAAGATTTAAAGCCATCATAGAATGTCAAGGTGGATTATATGTGAAGGAGCTCATAAGTGGAGATAACAATAGGACAATACCTAACTTCTCTCAAATATTACAACTCAACGCTAAATGTATTGAGTTATCAGTTATTTTCGTGTCTGAAGAAGTATAGGAGGAATGTAGTGGAATATTTATTAATTACCCCACAAAAATAAACTATTGTAAAATTGTTGTTTAGGTGAAGGAATTGGTGAAACACTCTGTCGGATATAGAAGTAGAACCCGGAAATTACTACGTAAGGATGTGAGAGAAAAGGGTTTAGCACCATTAAGTAGAATAATTTACCCATATAGGGAGGGTGATAAGGTTTCCATAGTCATTGATCCAAGCGTCCATAAAGGTATGCCGCATAGACGTTATCATGGAAAAGTGGGAACGATTATTGGTCGCAGGGGTAAAGCATACGTAATTAAAGTCAATCTTGGAGATAAGGAAAAAACATTGATCGTTAGGCCACAACACATTAGGCCACTAATCACTTAAAACTTTTGAGTTTGAGGTGGTTTCTATTCCAAGAATTATTTCTGAAAAAATTGAAGTGCCATATGCAGTGGTAAAAGATCTATTGAAAAAGAGAAGGGAGAGTGGAGATATTTCCACACTGCAAAATCTTACATTAGATGTATCCTCAAAAATAGCTAAAATAGATTCACAAAAAGCTGAAGATTTAATTAAAAAGTTAGTGGATGAATTCAAATTGTCACGCTTTTCCGCAGTTCAAATAGCTAATATTCTACCGAAAACCATAGAGGAGTTAAGAATTCTTACTATAACTGAGGGTAGGGTTCTATTGACTTCAGAATTGCAAAAAATATTAGAAGTTATAAAAAGTTTTTGTTAAAATCCTCATGTTAGTTTTCAATTTATTAGGTGTTCTTTTATGTCCTCTTTCAGAGGTAAAGCTAATAGTTTTTATGAAAATTATGCTTATGTACTTGATTTCCTACCATACGGTCATCCACTTACCGAAAAAACTCTTTTTAAAAGTGAACCAATAGCGCAAGTTATAGGAGTGGAATATTTTGTGCTACTAGAAGTTGTTATAAGACCTAATGTGTCTGTCTCTCCTAGGGAGCTTTTATACATAGGTAAAGGCATTAGAGATAAAGTACTACGAATCAAACGTAAAATAACATACAATGAATTAACGGTTACTGCTAAAGATGAGTTATTACATGTGCTTGATGTTATCGTAACGCAACAAGAAAAGAAGTTTGTAAATTTCTTCAATACAGCTGGAGCTTTAACTACGAGGATGCATTCACTTGAATTACTACCAGGAATAGGTAAAAAACACTTATGGATAATTTTGGAAGAAAGAAAGATTAAACCATTTGAGAGTTTTGAAGATATTCGTTTAAGAGCTAAAATCTCTGATCCAAAGAAGTTAGTTATTAAACGTATACTCTCCGAATTAATGGGAGAAGACAAGTATCGGCTGTTTGTGAAAGGTTAATGGTTATGAGTCTTTTAATGGAAGTTAAGCACTTATTAAAACAATATAATATTAAGCCTAAAAGAAGATTGGGGCAAAATTTCGTAGTATGTAATTCTTTGATCTCAAAAATGGTTGATTCAGCAAATATTGGAAGTGATGATATTGTCCTAGAAATTGGAGCAGGCCTTGGCTTTTTAACCAGGAAAATAGCTGAAAGAGCTCGAAAGGTTATAGCCGTTGAAATCGACGCCAAACTTATAAATATCCTTAAATTTCTGTTAAAAGATTTTGAAAATGTAAATGTTATTCATGCTGATGTCTTGAAACTAAACATTAACAATGTTGATAAAATAGTTTCTAACGTACCATTTAACATATCTTCACCTTTGCTCTTTAAAATGGCTCAGGAGATAAACTTCAAATTGGCTGTTCTAACTTTGCAGAAAGAGTTTGTAGATAGAATGTTGGCTCAACCTGGCTCTAAAGATTATGGTAGGTTGAGTGTAACTTCAAATTTCTTCTTCCAAATAGATTTTCTCGGAAATGTATCTAGAAGATGTTTTTATCCGCAACCTGAAGTTGATGTTTCCCTAATAAGATTAATCCCCAAAAAGACATTTCTTCAAAATAATTTGATTTTATTCTTTCTCGACTTTGTTAGAATTATTTTTACTTGTAAGAATAAAAAGCTTAAAAACGCTTTAGATGTGTATTTTAGGTTTAAAAACGTTCCTGAAAAAATGCATAACGATATTGTGTGTAAAATACCATTTATGGAGAAAAGAGTTGTAGAGTTAGACCTTAATGAGTTGTATATGATAGCTTCACTTTTATATGATCAATTTAACTTAAATTTTTAAGTTAGGATGAAATGAAAAGTTTGTGATATAATTATGGAGCATATGCATTTTCTAAATATTTATGGATTTGAAATCACCGTATTTCCAAAAGTTTATTGTCCATCCGATGATAGTTTTATGTTCTGCGATGTAGTGATTTCTCTTAACAAAAAGTATGAATGTGGACTGGACGTCGGATGTGGATGTGGTATATTATCTATGCTTCTAACTAGAGTTTGTAAACATGTAGTTGCAATTGATATAAGTGGTACTGCTACGAGAAATACGTGGTATAATGTTAAACTAAATTCCACACGACACAAAGTGTCCGTAGTGAGGGGTAATCTTACAGACCCGTTTAAATCATCAACCTTCGATTTTATAGTTTTTAATCCCCCATACCTCCCTATTGATAAATGTGATCTTTATGTTGATGAAGAAGAGCGAATTGCATGGTGTGGAGGTGTGAATGGTAGATTAATTATAGATCGTTTTTTAAACACCTTTTCTCGTGTACTCCGTAAAAATGGTGAACTCATGTTTTTACAATCCTCATTATCCGATCTTCAAAAAACTCTTGAGAAATTACATGAAATGGGTTTTGAAGCTTCAGTTATTTTTGAAAAAAGCTTCTTTTTTGAAAAATTATATTTAATTAGAGTGGTTAGAAGATGGAATTAGAGAATATCTATATAGTGTTAGTTGAACCTGAATATTCAGGTAATGTGGGATTTGTCGCAAGAGTTATGATGAATTTTGGTTTTAAACACTTAATTTTAATAAATCCAAAGATTGATTTTAATGAAGCTTCCATTTATGCGGTTCATGCTAAACCTATACTGTATAACGCCATTATTCTTGATGATTTAACTAAATTGAAAGATTTTACTGATTTCAATATTGGAACGACAAGTAAACATGGTCATGATTACAATTTATTAAGAATGGCTATTACACCTAGAATGCTAGCTGATGCTATTAAAGATGTCAATGGTAAGATAGGTTTAATTTTCGGTAGGGAAAGTATTGGACTAAAAAATGAAGAGTTAAAGTTTTGTGATATCATAGTGACAATACCTGCAAGCCACATGTATCCCTCTCTCAACCTAAGTCATGCGGTTGCCATAATCCTTTATGAACTATTTCTATCAAAGAATTCTAATAAACCTGTTAAATTCAGAGAGTCCTCCCGAATAGAGAAGGAAAAACTTTTAGAGTATTTTAAGAGAGTTCTAGATGCCATTAATTACCCTTCGCATAGGAAGGAGAGGGCCTTTATAGTATTCAAACACATTATTGGACGATCATTTATATCTGGTAGAGAAGCATTCACTCTAATGGGCGTTTTTAGGAGAATATTACTCTCCCTTAGCAAATAACTATGAATTTTAAGCTAGTAATTCTGTAATTAATGCCAGAATTATTCCACCATATATTAGTCTTCTTGCGTAATATTTCTGTATATTCATACACCACATAATAATTCCAATTATTATCATTGATGAATATGAAGCTCTTCCAATAGTTAAAGCCGCATCTTTTATCATTGAAATTATCCATATGATGTTTTTTTCAAGGTTATTTATCCAGTTGCTTATAATATCCCTAAATTTATCTTCTAGACTTTGAGTTATCATGTTTAGGTTAATCGTATTATCCCCTTTTTTAACATAGATAATATTCTTATTTAAATGCTGTACCTTCTTCTTAGTGCAGGGTTTCTGTCTAACAAATTTTTGAATATTTCTTCAAAGTTTTCATTTGGCGATAAGACGTATTTGAAATAGACTCCTGTTCTACCAATTTCATCACGCCTCATTAGTATTCGTTCTCTCTCCTTTACTATATCTATGGAAACATCTAACACTTTCGCGACATACTCTTCTCTTCCAAGTATCGGTGACTCTATGTGACCATCTTCTGTTGGTTCTATTAACAAAAGGCTCTTTGTAACTCCAGGTCTTCTCCTATTGTTTATAATATCATTTAAGTCTACTTCTCCACCGAATTTGTAAAATTCTCTTTCTAGTCGTCGCATGTTCATTAACGGAAATGTTATGATTATATTATCGCCTAACTCTATATGTGCTTTCATTACATGATTCGGTGTAGCTTGGACGAGTTCCTTGCTATATATTTTTACACCTATTTTGTCCAGTGCTATTTCCACTAGATATGATGGTATTGGGTATGGTATGAAAATGTCTATATCACTACCCTTATGTACATCACCTCTCGCCAAACTTCCATGTACTACGCAATCGATTCCCACTTTTTTCAATGCTTCCATAATCTCCCTAGCTTTACTTCTCAAACTATAAAATAGATTCCAATGGTCTTGGTCGTATACAACCCTCTTTGAGTCACCTTTGGTAATTATCTTCCTCCTCATCTCTAAGAAGAATTTATTTTATAGTTATTGTTAAGTTTTTTTGGTCGGTTGTGTTAATATGATTAGCGACATACCGATATTCTTAGTTTATCTTTCCATGTTTTGGGCAGTTTTATTCATACTTTATAGAGCATTTAAATTAGAAAGATATAATGTTGAAATAAAGCCATATTTAGTCCTATTTTGGAGGACTGAAAAATTGAATAAATTCATTTTTAAAATAGCTAGTTATGCAAGAAGATTTTGGAGGACACTGTTTACAATAGGTGTTTTCCTAGCTATTGGTGAAGTATTATTTATTATAAACTTTTTTATAAAAAATATAATCTCCTACTATTCTCGAGTAGGTGAAGTTCAACCAATCCTTCCACTAATCCCTGGAATTACTATTTCATTTGATTCCCTAGTGTATTTTGCAATTTCAGTAGTATTGGTTTTCTTCTTTCATGAATTTGCGCATGGAATCGCAGCTTTTACTGAGAATGTGAATATTAAGAGTGTAGGCATTTTATTCGCAATTTTTTTAGGAGGAGGATTTGTAGAGTTGGATGAAGGTGAAATGAATTCTGCTAAAGTTCTATCTAAATTGAGGATACTTGCCTCTGGATCGGCGGCAAATTTGATAACTGGAATTATTGCCCTTTTTATTATTTCAAATTTCTCCTTTTTCATATCTCCCTTTTATGGTTCTCCTTCTGGCGTTGTTGTAGTCGAGGTTATTGATAGGTCACCAGCACAATTTTACGGTATTAAAACTGGTGACGTCATATTGAAGATTAATGGAATCAAAGTTAATGATTCTCTATCATTTTCGAACATACTTAGCTCTATACCTGCAAATTCATACGTCACGCTAACTACACTTCGAGGTGAGATTCATATGATTGGTGGTGCTCATCCAAGTAATGCATCAAAAGTGTTTCTTGGAGTACGGGTTTTCAATTACTATCCTTCATTTATTCCATTATTGTCTAATCCACTTTTACCTTACTATTACTATAATCTTCTGAACTGGTTTGAGGTAATATCCTTAAGTGCTGCCTTCATAAATATGCTTCCAATACCATTCTTTGATGGAGGGCGATTTTTTGAAGTTTTATTAAGTCATAAAACACTCAATTCAAAGAAAACATTTTTTATGGGCAAATCTATTGGTGTTGGGGAACTGTTTTTGGAGATTTTGAAATTTACATCTCTACTTCTCCTCCTCATTAATGTTTCACAATCGCTGCTTTTAAGGTGATGTCCATTGAGATGTTCATTTTGTGATAAACAAGCGGTATATTTTAAGAGGATTTCTGGTGTTGCTTACTGCAAGAATTGTTTCATAAAACATGTTGAAGATAGGGTTCGCTGGACTATAAATAAGGGGAAACTTTTTGATTGGAATGATCATATAGTCCTTGCTGTTTCTGGCGGGAAGGATAGCGTTGTTATGATGAAAATTGTTTCAAAAATTGAGAAAAACTTTCCTCATGTGAAATTAACTGCTATTACTATTGATGAGGGGTTTAACGGATATCGTGCAGAAGGTATAAAGATAGCTAAGAAATTTTCAAGTATTTTTGGGGTGGAACACTTAATTTTTTCATTTAAGGATTTTTATGGGTATACTCTTAAAGAGATGGTTGATAAAGCAGAGAAAAGGGGGTCTCCCTATCATCCATGCACCTACTGCGGTGTTTTAAGGAGGAAAATTCTGAATGTGAAAAGTAAAGAAATTGGTGCAACAAAAATAGCTACAGCTCACAATTTAGATGATGAAGCGCAGACCATTTTAATGAATATATTACGTGGCGACATTGAAAGATTAATTGAATCATTCAGAATAGAATCGCAAGAATGTGAAGGGTTTGTTCCTCGTGTAAAACCGATGAAATATATTCCGGAAAGGGAAATAGCCCTCTATGCATATTACAATGGAATAGAATTATACTCTAGCGAATGCCCATTCTCTAGGCTCTCTCTTAGAGGTGAAATTAGGTCATTTTTAAATGATTATGAAATGAGGCATCCTGATGTAAAGTTCTCAATAGTCTCATCATTTGAAGCCTTTATAAATAAAATTATAAATAAAGAAAATTCGATAAAAATAAAACTAAATAGATGTAGATATTGTGGTGAGCCAACGACAAGAGATATATGTAGAGCTTGCGAACTGCTGGAAGATCTGAAGGTTCTATAATTGGAGGGGTGGCGGCGCGCCGATGCTGGACATCCCACCCAAGTGCTGAGAATCCCACACCATACTTAGCCCCGCAACCCCATGAACGTGCACGTCCAAGCTTAGGGCCGCTCCATTCCTGGCCTAACCCGGTTCGCTTGGTAAGGGCGATTCGGCTCCTCCTCCGAGGAGCCTATCGCCTCCGTGCACCCCATGGGACGAAGCTTCATTGCTGGGTTGTGGGGTTCAGCACTTGTTGAGATGCCTCGCATCGGCTTCGGTCCGCCATATCGACCGTTTGCGGTGCAGGGAGAACCCCTGCAAGGGTAGGCCGAGCACCCCACCTAGCCGCCACCCCCCATCATATTTTTTCCTTTACGACTTTTATTAATTTATTTGTTTGGCGCCGGGGGCGGGATTTGAACCCGCGAGTCCCCGAAGGGACACAGGCTCTCAAGGCCTGCGCCTTGACCTAGGCTCTTCTCCTATTTAGTCCGCTCGGCCACCCCGGCTCTGCATAAATAATTTTCCAACTAGATAAAATAAAAATTGTTGTTTTGCTTAGTATCTATTATGTCAGAAACTCCTAGTGATCATGGATTTGTTTTCCTGGATCACAAGGCAGATGTATATGTGATGGCTTTCGGGAAAAGCTTAAATGAATGTTTCGAATATGCAGCAAAAGCCATGTTTGAGGTTATGACAGATACTTCAAAGATAGAACCACTAATTAGAAGGGAAGTTCATGCTTATGGTTTTGATCTTTTTTCATTACTATACTCATGGCTTGAAGAACTATTGTATCTATTTGATGCCGAAGGGCTTGTTTTCTCCTCTTTCAATGTTCAACGAATATCCAAAGTTGATGAAGAAAATTACGTGTTAGACGCTGTTGTATTCGGAGAAAAATTTGATCCGACGAGACATGAAAGGAGAACTGTAGTGAAGGCAATTACATATTCTCAGATGAAAATATATAATGAAGATGGCAGGTTCATTGCAAAGTTCGTTTTAGACATTTAAGGACTAAGGATCGAATACATCAAATTCGAGTTATATCATTTACATACAAAAGTTTTTATTAAATTGTTATTATCATAATATTAGGTGGAATTTCATGGTCAAAATAGAGAGAGTAAATGACTTCACATGGATTATACCTAAAGATTCAGCAGCCGGTATGAAGGTTCCTGGAATAATTTACGCTGATGATGTGCTACTTCAAAAAATGAAAGAAGATAGAACACTTGAGCAATGTATTAATGTTGCCAAACTCCCTGGCATATACAAATTTTCAATAGTTCTACCCGATGGACATGAAGGTTACGGGTTTCCAATAGGTGGAGTCGCTGCTTTTGACGCTGAAGAGGGTATTATAAGTCCTGGAGGCGTGGGCTATGACATAAATTGTGGTGTTAGGTTAATAAGTACAAACCTAAACTATAATGACATTAAGGATAAGATAGCACAACTCCTTGATACCATTTTCATTATGGTCCCATCGGGTGTTGGTTCTGAAGGGAAGATCAGACTATCTAAAAATCAGCTTGATGAAGTATTAATGGGAGGTGCTCAATGGGCTGTTGAAAACGGCTACGGCTGGGAAGAGGATATAAAAAGATGTGAAGCGTATGGTTCTTTGAAAAATGCTGATCCAAGTAAAGTTTCAAGCAAAGCAAAGGAGAGGGGGGCTCCACAACTTGGCACTCTTGGTAGTGGAAATCACTTCTTAGAAATACAAGTTGTTGATAAGATATATGACGAGAGAGTAGCTAAAGCCTTTGGTATCTTTCATGAAGGACAAGTTACTGTAATGATACATACAGGTTCACGTGGACTCGGACATCAAGTTTGCTCTGATTATCTCGTCATTATGGAGAGGGCTTCTAGGAAGTATAATCTTAGATTCCCAGATAGAGAGCTGGTGTATTCACCAGCTAAAAGTAGGGAAGCTGAAGATTATTTTGCAGCTATGGCTTGTGCGTCAAATTATGCTTGGGCTAATAGACAATTAATATTACACTGGGTGAGGGAATCCTTTGAAAGGGTTCTAAAACAATCTGCAGAATCTTTGGGTATGCATATGGTATATGACGTAGCACATAATATAGCTAAATTGGAGGATCATAAAGTTGATGGAGAAACACGTAAAGTTTATGTGCATAGGAAAGGGGCTACGAGAGCATTTCCAGCAGGTCACCCGGAATTGCCTGAAGAATATAGAAATATTGGTCAACCAGTAATAATACCTGGATCGATGGGGACAGCGTCCTACCTATTACTAGGTCAACGGAAAGCTATGGAAATTAGTTTTGGATCAACGGCACATGGAGCTGGACGCTTACTTAGCCGTGCACAAGCTTTAAAACGATTCACAGTCAATGAAATAACTAGAAAGTTAGCTAGTAGGGGGATTTTGATAAAAGCAGCTAGTAGAGATGGAATCATAGAAGAAGCTCCCGAAGCCTATAAAGACATTGATAGGGTTGCAAATGTATCTCATAATGTTGGAATAGCCACCCTTGTTGCCAGATTTATTCCTGTAGCTGTTGCAAAGGGATGAATTGAACTCTATATGCTCACACGTTTCATATGATACCACCCTTTCATACTACATGTTTTCAATCGATAGGTTACAATAAGGATGTGGTGTTCTCTCTTGCTATATCCTGAGAAGCGAAGTAAACCATTAGCTGTGGCTCTACCTGCCAGTCTTACCGCCGATCTCCCCCACTTAAGGGAAAAAACTATGAAAGCTGGGATTATCGCTAGAGCTGCTGCAATATTTCGAGTTGATGAAATAATTATATACGTGGATAGACATGGTGTTGAAGATGAGGGGGAACTATTAGCCAATATCTTGAGATACTGTGAAACTCCTCAGTATCTTCGAAAACGAATGTATCCTCTTTCTGCTTTCTTTAAATACGCCGGTATTCTCCCTCCACTAAAAATACCATCACATACTGTAGCTACAAGTTTAAATGATATAAGAGATGGAGACTTTAGGGATGGTATTGTGATAAAGAGCTATAAAGATGGATCATTGGTGGATTTAGGTTTAAATAAACCTTTTCTAATTCCAAAGAAGCTGAAAAAGGGGGAGCGTATTACGGTCAAAATAAGTAAGATAAATGATTCCTTAAAATTGTCAGTAGTATCACGTGAAGATGTCAATGTATATTGGGGCTATACGGTCAATTATAAGCATAAAGGATTGGTAGAATCTATAAAGGATTTTAACGCTGATCTTGTGATTGCTACGTCCAGGTATGGGCGTCCAATAAACGAAATTCTCAACAATATAAAAGACGCCATTCAAAAAAGCAATAAAATTTTGATTTTATTTGGTTCTCCTCATGAAGGTCTTTTTGAGATATGCAAACGGTTTAGAGTGGAGTTATCTGATATTGCACATTTCATAGTTAACACTATCCCTCTACAGGGATGTGAAACTGTAAGAACTGAAGAAGCTATGCTTGCAACTTTGAGTATCATTAATATTATACCATATATTTGAGCACGCAAAAGATAAATATATATGATTAATATTTTCCACTAAAGGTTATCTGGTGAGGGAGTTTGGGTCGCAGGAAATACAGCGCCCCGAGAAGAGGGTCTTTAGCATTTGCACCTAGAGTTAGAGCTAAGAGTATAATTCCAAGAGTTAGATCTTGGCCTAGTGTTGAAGGTACTGTTAGGATAATGGGGTTCGCCGGATACAAGGTTGGGATGACGCATGTGTGTGTCATCGAGGATAGACCGGGTACTCCAATGTTTGGCAAGGAAGTAATTAAAGCTGTAACAATTTTAGAGACACCACCGCTATTTGTTGCTGGTATAAGGGTTTATTCGAAGAAGTATGGTGCATTGCGATCATTAACGGAATTATGGTCTGATAAAATCCCCAAATCCTTAGAAAGAGTTTTTACGTTACCAGAAAATATGGAACCTCCATCTATTAATGAGTTATATTCAAAATTGGACGAAATAAGTGAAATTAGGTTAATCACGTGTACACAACCAAATAAAGCTGGAGTTGGCAAGAAAAAACCTGAAGTATTTGAGATAAAGATAGATGGTGGAACATTGAAAGAACAGTTGGATTTCGCTTTTAAACTACTTGGTTCAGAAATAAACGTAGCTGATGTTTTTAAGGAAGGACAGTATGTTGATGTTATTTCGGTAACTAAAGGTAAAGGATTTCAAGGTGTTGTTAAAAGATTTGGTGTAAAAGTCTTGGGGAGATGGCATAAGCATAGAAAGGGTTCAAGAAAAGTGGGGTCTATAGGTCCTGGAACACCATCAGGTGTTATGTGGACGGTTCCTCGACCTGGACAAATGGGGTTCCACCTTAGAACAGAGTTTAACAAGAGGATACTCAAAATTGGAAAAAGTGGAGAAGAAATTAATGTTAAAGGTGGATTTTGCCATTATGGTTTAGTTAAAAGCAATTATATCTTAATTGAAGGTTCAGTTCCAGGTCCTCCAAAAAGATTAGTTAAAATTAGACATGCAATAAGGATGCCAGAAAACTATCCAATTAGACAACCAAGATTGGTATACATTAAGAGGTGATTCTATGAAAATATATGATTTAAATGGGTCTGTGATAGGGGAAATAGAGACCCCATGGTTCTTCCAGATCCCCATTAGGAAAGATATTATTAGAAGAGCTTATTTATCATCTCTAACTGCGAGAATTCAACCTCAGGGTAGAGATCCACTTGCTGGTAAGCGTACAACTGCTAAGAGTTGGGGTGTAGGTTACGGGGTAGCAAGAGTTCCAAGAGTTAAAGGTTCTGGATACCCTGAAGCTGGAGTAGCTGCTTTTGCAACCATGACTGTTGGTGGTAGGAGTGCCCATGCACCCACAGTTGAAAAATGTGTTCATGAAAGAATAAATAAAAAGGAACGTATCTACGCCATTTTATCAGCAATATCTGCCACGGCAAACATAACCTTTGTATCGGGAAGAGGTCACCTAGTTTCTTCAGTTCCCCAAATACCATTAATAGTTTCTAATGAATTAGAGAAAGTTGAGAAGAGTAAATCATTTAGAGATATTGCACTTAAATTGGGTTTCTGGGCGGATATTGAAAGAGTTAAAGAAGGTATAAAGATTAGAGCTGGCAAGGGTAAACTTAGAGGTAGAAGATACAAAGTTGGTAAAGGCCCTTTAATAGTAGTCTCCAACACTTATCCACTTATAAATTCTGTGAAGAACTTTCCTGGTTTAGACGTTGTTAACGCACGTGATTTAAGCGTTATGCATCTGGCTCCTGGAGGTAATCCTGGTAGATTAACAATTTTCACACAAAGTAGCATAGATATATTGAATGAACGTTTTTCACTATATAAAGGTAAACATTTGTTGCATACAAACATATTTAACTATGAAACTGAATTTTAAAAATTGGAGGTTAAGCCATGGAAAATATGGATCCTTGGAAGATAATAGTAAGGCCTGTGATATCTGAATCTGCTTTGAGGAAAATTGAGGTGGAGAATAAGTTGACTTTTATTGTTGATAGAAATGCAAATAAACACTTAATCAAATGGGCTGTAGAAAAGTTATTTAATGTGAAAGTAGATAAAGTTAACACACTTATAACACCAAAGGGTGAAAAGAAGGCGTATGTCAAACTTAGCTCAGAGTATTCAGCTTCAGATGTAGCTTCAAAGATGGGTATACTATAATAGAGGTGTATGAAATGGGTAAAAGAATTCTTGTACAGCGTAAAGGTAGAGGGGGGTCAAATTTTAGATCCCCAAAATGGATTAAAGTCGGCCCTGCAAGGTATGGTGCTCCAAGTAAACTCGAATATACCTCGAAGATAAATGGAATCGTAGAAGATCTTTTACATGATCCTGGCAGAGGGTGCCCATTGGCATTGATAAAATTTGAGGATGGTAGCAGGGAGTTAATAGTAGCACCTGAGGGAATTTATGTGGGCAAAAATGTAGCTAAAGGTGTGCTTGCAGAAATAGATATTGGAAACATACTTCCAGTGGGTAATATTCCAGAAGGAACAAATATATGTAATGTTGAACTGCGACCTGGAGATGGTGGAAAAATAGCCCGTAGATCTGGTACATACGCAATTATTGTTGCACATTCCTCTGGGAAAACTGTTATAAAGTTACCTTCAGGTAAGTTAAAAACAATAGACTCTAGATGTAGAGCTACTATAGGAATAGTTGCTGCAGGAGGAAGAGTAGAAAAACCATTCTTAAAAGCCGGAAATAAGTATCATCTAATAAAGAGAAAGGCTGTTAAATGGCCTATTGTTAGAGGTAAAGCTATGGTGGCCGCAAGTCATCCACACGGTGGGGGAGCTCATCCAAAAGGTGGAACCCCAGTTTCTAGAACCGCTCCTCCTGGACAGAAAGTTGGCATAATTGCTCCTAGAAGAACTGGGAGGAAGAAGGGGGCTCCAAGAAAGGTGCGTTAACCTCCTTTAAATGGGGAAGGATATGGGCAAAAAGAGTTCTAAACGTAAGTCTAGTAAAAAGAAAAAGGTATACCTTTTCAGTAGAGTTAATGAAGGAGACGTATACACAGTTGTAATAGAGGATTACTCAGATAAGGGTGAAGGTATAGCGAGAGTTAAAGACACAGCTATATTTATTCCAGGAGCTAAAATTGGGGAAATAGTCAAGGTTAAGATTACATCAGTGAAATTCAAAAAGGCAAGAGGAGATATAATATCGAGGATGGGTGTAGTCCAGTAAATCATAAATAAAACCACGTTTGCTTTCATTAGCAAGTTAACAATATTTTTAGGTATCGTACTAAAATATATAGTATGCAATGCGGGGGTAGCCAAGCCAGGTCAAAGGCGCAGCCCTGAGGAGGATTCTCAGAACGGCTGTCCCGGAGGGGTTCGTGGGTTCAAATCCCACCCCCCGCATCAATTTAAAGTATGAGTACATATTTTCTGCTCTTGCTGGATGAAGTAACAGTTATATTAATTTAAGAATGAATTTGTGAGGGATATAACATCTCAGAAAAATTGGGAAAAACTATATTTAAAGTCATACCACATTGCAATTTAAGTTATGCTAGGTACCTCTCATAATACTGCCAGTGATTTTTCCATAACAGTTCGATTTGTTATATCAATTATATCAATTAAGAAATTTAATTATTTTTGATTGATCTTGATTCACTTCTTATTTGAAACGATGGACATAATTCTCTTATAATACATATTTCACATTTTGGTTTTTTAGCGTTGCATACTCTTTTGCCGTGTGCTATTAGTAGATTTGAGAAATTAAACCATTCTTCCCTTGGTATTATTTCCATGAGTTCCTTCTCTATTTTGTTTCTGTCTTTTTGTGTTGTTAGTTTAAGTCTATTTGCAAGTCTCATTACATGCGTGTCTACCGTTATTCCTTCAATTACATTTAATGCATTTGCTAGCACCATATTTGCTGTTTTTCTACCAATACCTGGTATTTTTGTTAGTTCTTCTATCGATTTCGGGATCTCCCCATTATACTTCTCTAGTATTATTTTTGCTATTGACTTTATTCTTTGTGTTTTCTTACGGTAAAAGTTTATTGGTTTCAATATTTCCTCTAACTCCTTCTCGTCAGCTTCAGCGTAGTCTTTTACTGATTTATATTTTTGAAATAGTATTTTTGTTACTTCATTTACTCTTGCGTCTGGCGTCTGAGCAGCTAGTACTGTTGCAACCAATAGTTCCCATGCGTTGCTGAAATTCAATTCAGTCCCCTTTACATCTGGGTATGCTTGTTTTAGTAATAATAAAATTTTCTGAACTCTTTCTTTCAATTCAGCTATATCTCTGTTATATTCATTTTCCATCATCTTCAATGATCACCACTTTAATCATTTATTAAAAATTTTAAATTAAATTTTTGTTATTCACAAATACTTTAATAATATTTCTTTTACATAGTTTATTTCACTGTCATTTAATGGTAATGAGGGTTTTCTTGGATATCCTGCATTAATATTTCTTATATTCATACAGGCTTTTACTGCTGAAAGTTGGTTAAATTTCCTTAAAGCGTACCATATTGCATTTATTTTCAATTGGCTTTTTGCGGCTTCTTCATATTTTTTCTCGAGAAAGTCATTGTAGAGTTTCACAGTGAGTTCTGGTATGAAATTTGCCACAGCTACTATTGCTCCTTTCCCTCCAAGTATCAATGTTGGTAATATGAATTCAGCAGTTCCAGAAAGTACACTAATTTTGTCTCCCACAGTTCTTATAGTTTCTGATATGTGAAACATGTTTCCGGTACTGTCTTTTATACCCACGATATTGCTATGCTCTTTCACTAGCTTTTCCACTACGCTTACATCCATGCTATATCCAGTAAATTTTGGTACGTCATATAGCAGTATTGGTGCATCCACTTTACTTAGAACTTCTGAGTAATGGGCTATTAGTTCATTTGATGATAGGGGGAAGTAATATGGTGTGACTATTATTAATGCGTCGACTCCTCCTATATCTAAAATGTCTTTAGAAAATTTTATCGTTTCATACGTACTTGGCGCTCCTGTCCCCACTATAATCTTCACTCTCCCATTAACATAATCAATTACATCCTTCACTACTGATATCCTTTCTTCATAAGTTAAGTATGGGAATTCTCCATTACTACCTAATGTTACAAGACCGTTAACTCCGCTATTAATCCAGAATTCTATACATCTTTTTAGCGATTCCCTATCTATTTCTCCATCATGTTTGAAAGGTGTGACATGCGGTACATATATCCCTTTTATCTCCATGATATAACCTCTCTGGTAAGTTATTATTTAAAATTATTTTGTGTTTAATTTATTGTACCCAAACCTTATAAACTAGGAATATGGGTAATGAATAAATATATAAAAGGAGGATTAAAATGTGTAGTGTGGGAGAGGCTGATGGAACTCCAATTCCATTAGATCTTCAAAAAATCATATGGATGCTTCATCCAATTGAAATAAAAGTTTTGATAGCCCTAGAGAATTTTCATACAGTAAAAGATGTTTCTGAGAAAACTGGTTTGTCGGTGGATTCAGTATTATGGGCTTTTGAGTCTTTAAAGGAGAAGAACCTCATATCAGTAGATGAGAGTTACATATCTATATATGAGTTAGATGTGGAAGGGGAAAACTACTTAAAAGAACTATTCCCAGAACAAAGGGTTATTAAAAAGTTAAGTGAACGTGGTGGCATGTCTTTAATTGAAGATCTTCAATTAAGTGAGGCTGAATTAAAGATAGGCTTGAGCTGGGCTATCAGATTAGGTTGGGTTTCTATTGAAAAAGTGAATGAAACGAGAATTATAAAATTAAACATTGAAAATGTTACTGACCTCATAAGTAATTATCCTCCATATGTCCTATTAAATAAAATTAAGAGCGGCTCCCCCCTCCTTAAGGAAGATCTGAATCTACTGGAATCTTTAAAGAAAAGAGGGAGGATAATTAAAGATAGGATTGTAAAAGAAGTCAAAGCTTCATTAACTCAAATAGGTCTAAAGGCTTTAAACATTATTAAAGAACTTTTTTCGATTCGTAACACATTAGACATTAAAAACATTAAAATTGTCAATGAGCTTACAAGAGACATTATAGTCTCCGGTGAGTGGTCTAATCTCTACTTTAGACCTTATGACGTTTCTGCCCCTGTAAAGAAGCTTATTTTTGGAAAGAAACATCCATATAGAGAAATAATAGACGAAATTCGAGAAGTACTTATAGGATTAGGGTTTGAAGAAGTTATTAGTCCACCAATAGAAGTTAACTTCTGGAATGCGGACGCCCTTTTCATGCCTTCAGATCATCCTGCAAGGGATATACATGATGTATTTTATGTTGATTATAGGCAAATGACCTTAGATAAAGTTTGCAGTAGAGAAATATGGGGGCATGTTAAAGCTACTCATGAAAATGGTTGGGAAACGGGTTCGAAGGGTTGGGGTTACTGGGATCCTGAACTTGCTTTAAAACGTATATTGAGAAGTCAAACCACAGCATTGTCAGTGCGTTGCTTATCTCAGTTAAGTGATGAAGATTTGCCAAAAAAGATATTTACAATAGATAGGAATTATAGGCCTGATAAAATCGATGCTACTCATTTAATGGAGTTTAATCAATGCGAGGGGATTGTGGTGTCATATGACGTCAATTTTAAACACCTACTAGGCTTTTTAAAGACCATTGCAGAAGCTTTCGGTATAAAGGAAGTTAAATTCCAGCCAGCATACTTTCCATTTACAGAACCAAGCGTCGTTGGATATATTAAACATGATAAATTGGGTTGGATTGAAGCCTTACCTGCAGGTATTTTCAGACCTGAAGTTACATATCCACTTGGAATAAAAGCTACAGTTCTTGCTTGGGGACTTGGAATAGATAGATTGGCTATGGTAGCTCTTGGAATAGAAGATATAAGACTACTTTTCTCCAATGATTTAGACTGGTTAAGATCAAAGAAGATCCCATCATTATGGGGGGTCTAGACGTGCCCACTCTAAGTTTTAATATAAATGACTTAATGAGATTTACCCGTATAGAAAGTGTTGAGAAGATATTTTATGCTATACGACAATTTAAAGGGGAAATTAAAAGCATTAAGGGAGAAGAAATAATAGTTGAACTTGAACCTGATCGCCCTGATCTCTTAAGTGTTGAAGGATTATCCAGAGCTGTAAGAAACTTCTTCGGAGTTGAATTAAACCGCACTACACATGGTTCTTTATATTCAGACGAGCCTCGCATAGAAGTGTACGTTAAAGATGCGAAAACACGTCCATACATAGCATGTGCAATCATTAGAAACTTAACTATTGATAATGATTTCATAAAGAGTTTAATGAACATGCAAGAAGCTTTACACATAACTCTTGGTAGAAATAGAAGGAAAGTTGCTATAGGAATACATGATTACGACAAAATAGTGCCACCAATAATATATACTGAAGTAGATGGAGATGAGAAGATGATTCCACTGGATATGTATGAAGAAATGTCTCTCAAGGAAATTTTGGTAAAACATCCTAAGGGTAAAGCTTACTCCACACTTGTAAAAGAGGCTTACCCAGTATACATTGATAAAAAAGGAATTTTCAGTTTCCCCCCTATAATAAATGGAGAGCGCACTAGAGTTAATGAATCCACAAGAAATTTATTTATAGAATTGACTGGGATTGACGAAAAATCTGTTGAACAAACATTAAACGTACTTGTATGTAATATTCTTGAGAGAGGCGGTATCTTAGAGAAGGTTGCCATTAAATACCCTAATTTTAGTAAAATAACCCCCAATTTAACACCTAAACAAATGCGTATCAATATTGAAATGTTTAACAGACTTATAGGTGTAAAAATCAGTTTAGATGAAGCTTTAATACTTTTAAAGAGAATGGGTTACGGAATTAGAGTGGTGAACTATACAGAAGTTGACGTCATTATACCCCCCTATAGAGTTGACGTCCTTCATCCAGTTGATATCATTGAGGATATGCTGATATCTTATGGATATGAAAACATAACTCCTGAACTTCCATCAATAATGACTGTTGGAAAACCATCATTAATCGAAGTTTTGGAGGGAAAGATTAGAGAGCTGCTCATTGGAATGGGATTCCAAGAGGTGATGACTTTCACACTAACAAGTATTGCTAGCCAAACGACTCTAATGAATATAAATAATGCAAACGTATTAAAATTGGTCAATCCAATTAGTGAAGAATACAATTGTTATAGATTTTGGATAACTCCAAATTTATTGCGTTTCCTTTCACAAAATAAACATTCTGCTTATCCCCAGAAAATATTTGAAATAGGATACGTAGCAATACCGTTGGAAGAGGATATCTACGTCCAGAGAAATACAGCTGTAGCCATATCATATTCAAAAGCTTCATTTACTGATGCTAAGGAAGTTTTAGTGTCATTAATGGATGGACTCGGGGTTGAAGTATCCCTAGAACAGTATAATCATCCATCATTTATAAGTGGCAGAGTTGCCATAGTGAAAGTTAAAGATAAATGCATTGGTTTAATAGGTGAAATTCATCCAAAAGTTTTAATTAACTTTAACATTGAAATGCCAGTATCCATTTTAGAATTCACCCATTGTCAACCAACTTTCCCCTCTAAAGGTATCAAGGTAAAAACGTTTAAGGATGATTTAACAGCTAAATGGCTTTAACAAAGAATAAATAGTATTTTTTACAATATTATTTTAAAGGTGAAATGTGCTTTGTACACATGTCCAATATGCGGGGCTAAGGTTAATGAAGTGTACAAGTGCGAAATGTGTTTCAAGAATGTATGTAAAAACTGTACAACAGAGAGGGAGGGTATGCAAGTCTGTATTAGCTGTGCTAATTTCATGGATCTTATAAAAAAGTAGCACAGCATGCTGCCGCCATTCCAGCAAAAACTTAAAGAATATTTAATGATTTTTAATCTATAATGGGTAATGCCTCGGTAGCTCAGTCTGGTTAGAGCGGCGCCTTGGTAAGGCGTAGGTCGCGGGTTCAAATCCCGCCCGAGGCTCCATTATATTATAAAAAATTTATTTTATTTAATTTATTTAGTAATTTTACTTGAATGTATATGATTTTAGAAGTCATTTTACTATTTTTATATCTTTTCATTGAATTTAGAATTGATATTGATTATATAATAACAGTGAAACGTATTTGCAATTGAGGGTATGATCTCATTCTAAGAATCTTTAATTTTCACATATTCCATAGACTCTTATGTTCTATTCCCTATTTTGTTTCAAAAATACTAATCTTGCTAATAATGAAGATGCCATTGTTTTGTTAAGTTTTCTTATGGATTGTTACGATTGTAACATAAGATTTAAAGTATTTTTTTGTTCAAGTTTCTGGAGGCTGAAACGATTTCGATGGCTGAGACTGTATCTAAGAGGGCTATGTTGATTCTTGAGGATGGCTCCATTTATACTGGTTATGGTTTTGGCTCTCTTGGTAAGGTTGTAGGTGAAGTTGTTTTTTCAACTTCTATGGTTGGATATACTGAAGCTTTAACTGATCCTTCATATGTGGGTCAAATTCTATTATTTACATATCCATTGATCGGCAATTATGGTGTCCCATCGTTAGGCTTGGTTGACGAGTTTAATATACCCTTACACTTCGAGTCTTTTGGTATAAAAGTTTCTGGGGTTGTTATTAGTGATTTATGTACTATGCCTTCACATTGGTCTTCTTCTAAATCTTTTAATGAGTGGTTGCTTGAAAACGGTGTTCCAGGCATTTTTGGTGTTGATACTAGGAGTATTACTAAGAAATTGAGGTCTAAGGGTGTTATGATGGGTTTACTTTACGTATTTGATGAACATGTATCTATTAATCCTGAAAAACTATTTGAAGAATTGAAGTGTTCAACCAATCCGATTGAAATTAATCTTGTTGAGAAGGTTTCCATTAAAGAGCCTATACCTTACTATATTGGTAGCGACAAGAATGTTGTTGTAATAGATTGTGGAGTAAAGCTAAGTATAATCCGCAATCTTTTGAGAAGGGGAGTTAATGTTATTAGAGTTCCATATAACTTCTCATTTGAAGATATTCTATCTTATAGACCTCATGGTGTTTTGATAAGCAATGGTCCTGGCGATCCAGCGTTGCTAACTGAAACTATCACAACTGTAAGGGAGATCGTTGATAGCGGTATTCCAACTTTTGGGATTTGTCTTGGAAATCAAATACTCGCTTTAGCTTTGGGTGGTTCAACGTATAAATTGAAGTATGGCCATAGATCTCAGAACCAACCAGTATTAAATGTTGAAAACAATACTTGCTTTATAACTTCTCAAAATCATGGATTTGCTGTGGATGCTTCATCATTGAAAGATACTAAATTAAAAGTTTGGTATGTGAATGCTAATGATGGAACTGTTGAAGGATTAAAGCATGTAGAGAAAGACGCTTTTTCTGTTCAGTGGCACCCTGAAGGTTCTCCAGGTCCTTTGGATACATGCTTCCTTTTTGATGTATTTATAGGTATGTTGAGGTGAACTTCATGCCTAAACTTGATGGTATTCGAAAAGTGCTGATATTGGGTAGCGGGGCTATAAAGATTGGTGAGGCAGCTGAGTTTGATTATTCTGGTAGTCAATGTTTAAAAGCATTGAGAGAAGAGGGTATCGAGACCATACTTGTGAATCCAAATATTGCAACGATACAGACAGACCCAAAACTCGCAGATAAAATATACCTTTTACCTGTAACTCCTTTTTATGTTGAGGAGGTTATTAAGAGAGAAAAGCCTGATGGTATTTTACTTGGCTTTGGTGGTCAGACAGCGCTAAATTGTGGTGTGCAGTTATCTAAAATGGGGGTTCTCGATAAATATAATGTTAGAGTATTGGGTACACCTATAGATGCCATAGAGAAAACTGAGGATAGGGAGCTATTTAAAAATGCAATGATAAATGCAGGAATCCCCGTACCTAAAAGTTTCTCTACAACTTCTGTTGAAGAAGCATTGAAGGCAGCTAGGGACATAGGTTACCCTGTTGTGGTAAGGGTTGCATATACTCTTGGCGGTAAAGGTTCTGGAGTAGCTTATAATGACTCGGAATTGATTGAGATTGTTGAACGTGCATTAGCTCAAAGTGCTATCTCTCAAGTTCTTGTGGAAGAGTATTTGAGGCATTGGAAAGAGATAGAGTTCGAGATGATGCGTGATTATGCGAATAACTGTATTGCTGTTTGTTGTATGGAAAATGTGGATCCGATGGGGATACATACCGGAGATTCTATTGTCGTTGCGCCATCACAAACTCTGACTAATCGTGAATATAATATTCTAAGATCTGCATCGATTAAGGTCGTTCAAAGTTTAGGGATAGTTGGTGAATGTAATATTCAATGGGCTTTAAACCCAACTTCTGAAGAATTTAGGGTTATAGAGGTTAATGCACGTATGTCAAGAAGCTCCGCTTTGGCTAGTAAAGCTACTGGATATCCACTTGCATATATATCTGCTAAATTGTCAATAGGCTACCTATTGCCAGAACTCATGAATAAAGTTACGAAAGTTACGACGGCATGTTTTGAACCAGCACTAGATTATGTGGTTGTTAAATTTCCAAGATGGGATTTCCAAAAGTTTGTTGGTGTAGATCGAGGTCTAGGTACTCAAATGAAATCTGTGGGAGAGGTTATGGCCATTGGAAGATGTTTTGAAGAAGCATTACAAAAAGCCATTAGAATGCTGGATCTTGGAAAAAATGGTTTAGTGTGTAATCATGATGAAAATGAGTGTGAGTCGCTTGAAGATATTCTATATGCTATTTCCCATCCAAGGGATGATAGAATCTTCAAGATAGTTAAGGCTATAAAACTTGGTGTGAGTATTGAAAGAATATATGAGCTTAGCGGTATAGATCCTTTCTTCTTACACAAGATCAAGAACATCGTGGATATGGAGAGTAAGCTTCGTAATGCGGATGTAAATAGTAAAAATATTGAGATATTGATAAGAAAGGCGAAGCAACTTGGTTTTTCAGATAAACAAATAGCATTATGCTTGGGACTTACGGAAGATGATGTGCGAATGTTAAGGAAAAAGTTCAGAATACTTCCTTGTGTAAAGCAGATAGATACTTTAGCTGCTGAATGGCCTGCAAAAACCAATTACCTATATTTAACGTATTGTGGCGATGAAAATGACGTAACACCCAACGATATGTCTGAAGGTAGTAAGATTATAGTTTTGGGTTCAGGTGTGTTTAGAATAGGTTCTAGTGTTGAATTTGATTGGTGTGCAGTAAACATGGTTTGGGCGTTAAAGAAGTATGGCATTAAGGAGGTTATATTAATCAATTATAATCCCGAAACAGTTTCAACGGATTATGACGTTTCAGATAGGCTTTATTTTGAGGAATTGAGTCTAGAGAGGATTTTGGATATTTATGAATTTGAGAAACCTCTTGGGGTAATAGTTTCTGTAGGTGGTCAAATACCTAATAATCTTGCCTTGAAATTAAGTATGAATGGCGTTAATATTCTTGGGACTTCACCGATAAGTATCGATATGGCTGAGGATAGAGCTAAATTTAGCTCTATACTGGACGAATTACAAATACTTCAACCTGCTTGGGGCTCTTTTAAAACAATTAGCGAAGCAAAATTATTTGCTTCTAAGATCGGTTACCCTGTAATTATAAGGCCAAGTTATGTTTTATCCGGCTCAAGTATGCGTGTAGCCTATGATGAGAAGGAACTAGAAGAGTATCTATCCCTTGCCGCTAGAGTCTCTCCCGAACATCCTGTGGTGATTTCAAAATTTATCGATGGAGCTAAGGAAGTAGAAGTTGATGGTGTTTCTGATGGTGAAGACGTCATTATAGGCGCCATTATTGAACATGTGGAGGAGGCTGGAATACATAGTGGTGATGCAACTATGTGTATACCTCCCCAAACCTTAACACCACAAATCATAGATGTTATTAGAGATTACTCAAGTAAAATAGCTAGAAGGCTTAAGATAGTTGGGCCTTTTAACATTCAGTTTTTGGTGAAGAACGATGTTGTTTATGTTATTGAATGTAACTTAAGAGCTTCAAGGTCATTTCCATATACAAGTAAAACCATTGGTGTGAGTTTGATAGATTTAGCAGCAATGGCAATTTTAGGCAGAAAATTTAGAAATATCGGAGTATTTGAATTACCCCCAATACCTCATGTGAGTGTTAAAGTTCCTCAATTCAGTTTTATGAGATTATCTGGTGCGGATCCTATGCTTGGAGTGGAAATGAAGAGTACAGGTGAAGTAGCATGTATGGGTGAGAACTTCGCTGACGCATTATTGAAAGCTCTCCATGCGGCAGAACTGAACTTGCCGATCAGAAATGGTGCAGTTTTGTTAAGTGTTAGTGATAACACAAAGATAAATGAAATTAAAAAAGTTGTTCACGATCTGATAAGCATGGGATTTAGGGTATATTTCACTAAACATACATTTGAACTGTTTAATGTTTACTTCAATAGTCAACACATGTTCTCCGATAAGATTATGGTTTTTAATGAGGAAATCACCCCAATAGATGCTATTAGAAAGAGGATGGTAGACATTGTAATAAACATATGTCCTAAAAACAACTCCCACTATAAAGTGGGCCATGATAAAATACATCATGATGAGTATAAGCTTAGACGTATTGCTGCAGAGTTCAATATCCCACTAATAACCACTATTGAATTGACGGAAGCACTTGTTAAGGCTATGAAGCAAGTGGAATATATGACTATTCGTTCTCTCAACGAATATATGGATGGCCTCTTATGGAAATTATGGTAATTATGGTAGTAATCATATCTCTGTAGTTATGATAGGTCCATCTCTTGAAACTATTATGGTTGTCTCAAATTGAGTTACAATACCATTTTTAATTTCCCTCAAAACTGGATAACTGTGCAATGCCCCATTTTCAACTAACCTATTAATAATTGCCCCTATAGTTTCATGATTTACATAAAAATTCTTCAACCATCTCTCACAGAATGGTAATATCTTAAAGTTGTCATAAATGTACTTCAATAACTCCTTTTCTAGTTTCGTTCTTCCAGAATGTACTTTTGCCAAAGAATATATGTATGCTTGTTGCATTTCAGTAACGCTACCTACACCATCAGTAGCGAATGGTTCAATAGCATATATCTCTCCTTCTTCCATAATCCATGGATATTCCCCATAAACATTTGGTATATTTTTACCGCCATGCAATATATACCTTTTAAGCATATGTCCAGTTAGATTGCTTATTGGTTTATATCCAAATCCAATAATAGTTCTCTCGATCTCCTTTGATATTTTACTTACTTTCACCCCTGGTTTAATCACTTTTAATGCATTTTTCAAAGCCATTCTATTTGCCTCAACCATGTCATCATATTTGCTATTGAATGATATTGTTGTTGCTGCATCTACTATGTATCCATCAACATGAGCTCCTATATCAACCTTAACCACCGCGTTATCCGGAATTATTGATTTATCCCCTGGGAATGCGGTGTAATGAGCCGCTATATTATTTATGGATATGTTGCATGGGAAAGCTGGTTTTCCCCCTCCTTCAATTATCAAATTCTCTATTTTTTCGCATATATCCAAGACTTTTACTCCTGGTTTCACTATTCTTGGTAGCTCTTTTAAGATTCTATTAACAATTTCACCAGCTTTCAAAGTCTTCTCAATGTACTCCTCATAATACATCCTTATCCAAAAAGAATTTATTATGAGATGAAACCTTAAATTTTTGTAGATAGATATATTGTTTGCATGGGCCCGTAGCTCAGCCTGGTTAGAGCACTCGGCTGATAACCGGGGGGTCGTGGGTTCAAATCCCACCGGGCCCAAATTTAAATTGTTTTTAATTTACGATGTCAATGGGAGAGATAACATTACCCACCGAACAATAATTAAGTTAAATTTTGACATTACAGTATTGTAAGTAGGTGTAACGTTATGGGTGGTATTAGTGAAGCATGTTTATCTAAGTTAAGAAGCATATTTGGGGATAGAGTTATAACTGATGAGGAAATATTAAAACAATACGAGGAGGATCAATCATACATTAAAGGTAAACCATCCCTTGCAGTAATACCTGAAACTTCTGAAGAGGTGGAAAAACTGGTTGAAGTAGCAAAGGAATTTAGAATTCCATTAATTCCCAGAGGTGGCGGAACTTCACTTAGTGGTGGCAGTGTTCCAATATTCGGTGGAATAATTGTGGATTTTAAAAGGATGAATAGGATTTTAAATTTTGATCTAGATAATTTGCAGGTTTTAGTGGAACCTGGAATTATATATGAAAATTTAAATGCTTTTCTATCTAAATACAACCTATTTCTCCCTCCAAACCCTGCAACTGGAGATCAATGTACTATAGGTGGAATGCTTGCCGAAAACGCAGCAGGGCCTCGTAGCTATAAGTATGGTAGTATTAGAAATTGGGTTTTAGGATTGGAGGTCATAACCTCATCCGTTGGTAAGGTGTGGATTGGTTCAAGAACGAAGAAATGGGTATCCGCATATAACCTAGTATCGCTCATTGTTGGTAGTGAAGGAACCCTTGGGATAATAACTAAAGCATTATTGAGGGTTGCCCCTAAACCACAATATAGGATTGGTATATCCATATCCAACAATAATTTGGAGAAAGCATGTGAAATTATAGTTGCACTAACAAAACTAAGCATAGATATTTCCGCAATAGAGTTAATGGATGATATAACTATAGCTGCCATAAACAAAGCGTATAACGCTGGGTTCCCAGAATCAGATGCAGTGATATTACTTGAAGTGGAAGCTTTCTCCAGTAATGACATGGATAATAAACTTGAAGTCCTATCATCCTACTTAAAAAACCTTGGAATATCTGATGAAAATGTTCATGTGTATTATAATGCTGATGAAATGTGGAGCAAAAGGAAGCTCGCCGGAGAATCCCTTGAAAAAGTTTATGGCGGTAGACTGGATGAAGACATAATTGTACCAGTATCTTTCCTTCCAGAAACGATTAAGGAAATAAAATCATTAGGCAGCAAATTCAATGTAAACATCGCTGTTTTTGGGCATGTTGGTGATGGACATTTACATCCAAGTATACTAGTTCCAAAAGAAAAATCCCTAACCCCTGAGATAGAAAAGATTAAGGAAAACATATTCAAAATAGCGGTAAAAAATAATGGTGCTTTAAGCGGAGAACATGGCATCGGTATAACTAAAAAACAGTATCTATCCCTAGAAATAGATGCAAATACGTTAAAATTACTATCATTGATAAAGCAGACTCTAGACCCATACAATATTATGAATCCAGGCAAGAAAATATAGACGTCAATGAATACCACCTAGAAAATCTTTTAATGTTTATGAGGATCCGTTAACTATGAATACCATTCATAGTTGCTGTTGCACCATACATCTTTTTCAAAACCCATATTTTGTGAATCTATTAAATTCAAGCTTAGTGGACGAGCCCATGCAATTAAATGATAAATAAAACTTTAACCCATGGTATATTGGCATTTTTTATATAATCGCCATATAACTGTTTCTATTAGTGGTTTTCAAAGTCTTGCTCCTCATAAACCCGTTTAACAACCTTCTTTACCCTCTATTTTCAGCCTAGACAATCCCTAAGCATTAATACATCACTTCCATCATGGTTTTCTATATTTTGGAATTTAAGCCAGAGAAAGCCATTAAAGAAATTGCAACTTTAATTCTTAGTGAACATAATTTAACAACTTTCAATAGGTCGGCTGCATATCCTGGATCCTTACCCCCTATCCTCAAGCCTATCCTGAAAACCAACCGAATATTTCCTAACTTTTCAACCATACTTAGGTGTAATATTTAAAAGCTCATATAACTTGCTAAGTCTTCTTTTAAGCAGTTTCAGCAGTTATGGGACTCCTCTTTCAAGACTCTTAATCCATATATCACTCTATTCATTTCGAAGATTGTTTAATTGTAGTGGACCGGGCGGGATTTGAACCCGCGACCCCCCGCGTGCGAGGCGGGTGCTCTTCCAGGCTGAGCTACCGGCCCAATAATGCTCAATAATAGAAACTACATTATGGAATATAAAGTTTTGAACTTCAGTCTTGGTATGAAAAGCGATATTAATGGAAAAAGGTTTATTTAATTTTAAGTTTTTATGTAGATATCAGAGGGCGGGTCGTCTAGCTGGTTAGGATACCGCCCTGACACGGCGGTGGTCCTGGGTTCAAATCCCAGCCCGCCCACTAATAAAAATGGAAGCACTTTTAATTTAAGTAAATGATGTAGCCTTCGTTTATACACTGGTTTTTGTACAATGTTGAAGGTCCCATTTAAATGGGGATCACAGATATTTCAATAAATCATATAAAACTCACATCAAGTTAAATTGATCACCATGAAGATGTATAAATAAAAAGCATTCCTATCTCTTCTTCTGACACAACCTTAGCATTTATTCTACCTAGGTACTTATTTCACATACTCACTATACCTAAACCCTATTGTATTAGATTCATTTTAATGCATCCTTTGGTATAAATATACTAAGACTTTAATGAAATAACAGTCCATTGCAGTAGCTTTTTGGGAAGGTGGTCTCGGGTAATTACATTCACTTTTCCCTCAACTATATTTAGCCCAATAAGTTTACAAGACATCAATGAAATAAATACTGTAATCAGAAAGGGTAAGTGAGAAATATACAATCAATCCAATAATTGGGGAGATTCTTCGTAACAATTAAGAGAGTCAACTTTTACTATGATGAATACCACTTTAAGCGAGGCTGCCGCTATTATGAGTGATCGTGGAAGTATAGATTTCTAGTTTGTTAGGAATGAAATAATTTATGATGTTCTCATAATTAAGGATGTATGCAAGTTATGTTATTATGTGAATAAGATTTTGAAGATATTTTAAAGTTTAAATTATCTACAACTTTGCGTTGGAACAGTTACGATTTTTCTAGGTGTTTCTTTAATTCATATAGGGCTATGGTTGCCAATCCAACGGGTCCTAGTTCTCCTTCTATACCTTGTATGTATGTGGGTTCGCCTAAAGATAGGTCTCTTGATGTTAATCCAGGTTCTAATCCTCCAATAACCATCATCACAGTTAGTCCTTTGCTGAGTTCCATTGCTATTTCTTCAGGTTTATATGCAGTTTTTCCATAAGCTTTTTGTGTTAATAGGATTATTGTGTTTGGTTTTATCAGTTCTATTGCGTCTTCTAGGTCTGCAGTTATTATGAGTCTTCCTCCAGTTTTTAGTGATATTTTCTGTACTTCTGGTATCCCTATTTGGGCTGCGGCTCCAGTAGCTTTAGATACTACTAGATTCACGTACCCTAATCCATAGAATACTTTTGCCAGTTCAATCAATCTTTGTTGAGAACTTACGTTATGTATTGTCATTACTAGATTCCTCTTTTCTTCACACATCTACCATCCCCTCGTCTAGTACTTTTTTAATATGTTTTGCAATTGTCCTAGATAATGTTGGAGGGACTGCTTCTCCAATTTGGTTGTATTGAACTTCTCTTGGACCGTAAAATATATGTGTGTCTGGGAACCCCATGAGTCTCGCCTGCTCTCTAACAGTTAGTAATCTATTTTCATATGGGTGTATAAATCTTGATCCTCCCATAACTGTTGGTGCAAGCCGCTTTGGATGTAGTCTAATCATATTTCTATATATTTTTCCATCAGCTCCCTTAAATAATATTAAAGCGTCCCCCCATCTTAGCTTAGCAATCTTTTTAATCTTTTTTTCAGTTAATGGTGTTATTTCGTGATTTGGGTAGTCTATTATTCCCTCTGGGTTTGGTAAACCTTTTAATGCTTCTTCTACGTTTATTCTCCTACCTTCACGTTTAATTTTGATTGGTATGTTTGATATGAAAATTCGTCTTCTAATTGATGGTGTTTGTGAGTCTTCTGCTTTGAGTATATTGAAATATACTCTTTTGTATCCAACTCTATTAAATTCCCATTTTAATGCCCATTTCAATTCCCCTTCAATTATTTGTGGGACATTTTCCATTACAAAAATTTTAGGTTTTAAATCTCCAACAATACGTATGAAATGTAATGTTAATCCTCCTATCTCATCCAAATATAGTCTGTCGAGTTCATTTTTCATTCTTTTATAGTTAACTGGCGTAAATGGTTCGCATGGGGGGCTTCCTATAATCACGTCTGGGCTTGAGCCAACAACATTTATGATGTCTTTTGAATGTACTTCCCTTAAATCCTTTTTCCATGTAATAGCTCCTTTTATGTTTCTGGAATATGTATTTAGTGAATTTATGTCTATGTCTATCCCTAATAGTATCTCAAATCTTTCCTCCATGAACCCTCTTGCAAATCCTCCGCAACCACAGAATAAATCAATGACTTTATACATGTATCCTCACATAATTGAAGGAAACAGATAAAAGAAACTTTTCTTAAAGCTATATTTGGGTATATTCAGGCCGGGGTCGCCTAGCCTGGTTAGGGCGTCGGCTTGCTAAGTTTTCGCGAAGAGCCGATGGCCTTTGAGGCCGCGCGGGTTCGAATCCCGCCCCCGGCGTTATAATACCTTTATCAATGTTAAGAATGCTGAGAAATTATTTAAATTTAAAAAAGAATTGTATGGGTATTGTTTCCTTAAACCTATGTTAGTTCGATCTCTATTTTAACTTCCGGTGGAACTCTTATTCTCATTATTTGGCGCATTGTTCTTTCATCAGCATCTATGTCTATTATCCTTTTATGTATTCTCATTTCATATTTATCCCATGTCTTTGTTCCATCTCCACAGGGGGTTCTCATTACCGGTATCACTAGTCTTTTTGTTGGTAGTGGTATTGGTCCGGCAATCCTTACCCCTGTGGTTTTAGCAATCCTCTTTATTTCTTCACATACTTCCGTCAATTTTCGGTAATCGTTGCTAGAAAGCTTTATTCTCGCTTTTCTAACCAATTTCTTCACCTATCTCGCTAGCTATCATTGTTCATTTCTCTTCTTCTATGTCTATTACTACTCCTGCAGCTATGGTCCTTCCCATATCTCTTATGGCGAATCTACCTAGCTGTGGGATTTCCGCATATTTCTCCATACATACTGGTTTTAGCGGTACGAATTTAACTATTGCTGCATCTCCCTGTTTTAAGAATGATGGGTTTTCTTCTATTGTTGCACCGGATCTTGGATCTATCTTCTTTAGTAATTGATCGAATCTCACAGCTACTGTTGCTGTGTGTATATGTAGGACTGGTGTATACCCTGCGGCTATAGCTGTTGGGTGGTATAATATGAATATTCTTCCAGTAAATGCTTTTGCAACTTTAACTGGGTTTGTTGTGTGGCAGCATACATATCCTCTCCTTACATCTTCCTTTGATACGCCCCTCACGTTGAATCCAATGTTGTCTCCTGGTATTGCCTTTTGTAGTGGTTGGTGATGCATTTCTATACTTCTGACTTCACCGGTCTTCTTTGCTGGTAAAAATAGTACTGTATCTCCAACCTTTAGTACTCCAGTTTCGACACGGCCTACCGGTACTGTTCCAACACCTGAAATTGTGTAGACGTCTTGTATTGGTATTCTGAGCGGTTTATCTATTGGTCTCGGTGGCTCCGTTAGTTTGTCTAATGCTTCTACCAGTGTTGGACCATCATACCAAGGCATTTTATCGCTTCTTGTTACTAGGTTGTCCCCATACCATCCAGATATTGGTATGAAATCAATTTTGCTTATATCGTACCCTATCATTCTCAAGAATTTACCTACTCCGGTTTTTACTTCTTCATACCTTTCTTTGCTGTAGTTCACTGTTTGATCATCCATTTTGTTTATTGCTACAATAATCTGGTCTATACCTAGCGTTTTTGCTAGAAATGCATGTTCTCTTGTTTGTCCCGCTGCACCCATACCTGCCTCATATTCTCCCCTTTTAGCTGATATCACTAATATAGCTGCATCTGCTTGTGAAGCTCCTGTTATCATGTTTTTTACGAAGTCTCTATGTCCTGGGGCGTCAATTATTGTGAAGTAGTATTTTGGTGTTTCAAATCTCCAGAAGGATAAGTCTATTGTTAGTCCCCTCTCTCTTTCTTCCTTTAGTTTATCCATGACCCATGCGAATTTGAAGGATTCCTTACCAATTTTCTCAGATTCTTCCTCTAGAGCTTTCATGGTGCGTTCATCAATGTTTCCCGTTAAGTATAGTAGGTGTCCCATCGTTGTGCTTTTACCGTGGTCTACATGGCCTATTATCACAAGATTCAGATGTGGTTTTTCGGACATACTACCATCTCCTTTCTCGCAAATTAGTGAATTACTTTCATATTTAAGTTTTTTGTGGTCTTAAATTAAGTTTACCTTGAAGCTAAAGCTATCCTTTCTATTTCCTCCTTCTTTTGTATCGCGTATGATGATGGATCTGATTTAGCTGCTTTTATGATTTCTTCAGCCAAAGCTTCTTCAATGCTTTTTGGATTTCCGAAAGCTGCGCTTCTTGCACCCTCAGTTATGAATTTTAGTGCTAAGTTTAGTCTTCTAAGTGGTGATATATCTACTGATTGATGGTAAACTATTCCACCATACATTATTCTGGTGGTTTCTTCCCTTGGAGCTGAATTTTCTATTGCTCTAACTAATACTTGTATGGGGTTTTCGCCTGTGCTCAGATGTATTATCTCAAAAGCTTGTTTAACTATGTTTGTTGCAAGATGTTTCTTTCCCATATTTTTACCTGGTCTCATTAATTTATTTATTAACCTTTCAACTATTGGTACCTCTGCTTTTCCGAATTTCTTGTGTTCATGTCTGCCTCCAGTATGTGGAATGTAAACTGGCTTTAAACATATGTACCTTCTTAATCCTGGATCTCTAACTTCTACATCATGGTAACTCCATTTATCAAAGAGCTTTATCTCTGTTTGTTGTGCACTCAATTTTCCACCACTTTTTCATCATGAAGAAAGATGTGAACTATAATTTAAATTTTGTTTAGTGTTTTTCGTTTGTTTCTGATGCTGCTTCCTCTTTATGGATTATAGGGGTATGGAAACATTTATGTTAATTTGTTTTATATGAATTTACGTGATATATTGTGATGGATATGTTGGAGTTAGTATGGTATGGTAGAGGTGGGCAGGGAGCTTGGACTGCAAGTAACATACTTGCCCAAGCTGCTTTAAAGGAAGGTAAGTATGTGCAATCTTTCCCAACGTTTGGTCCTGAGAGAATGGGTGCTCCTGTAATGGCATTTACTAGAATAAGTGATGAACCCATTGAGTTACACTGTAACATTTACGAACCTGATGTAGTCGTAGTCTTAGATGATTCGTTATTACATTCACTGAATGTAACTGAGGGATTGAAGAGTGAGGGGAAGATTATAGTTAATTCAAAGGAGAATCCGAAGGACATTCTTAAAGTGGTAAGGGTATCTGGTAGGCAGACTGTGTATACTGTTCCAGCTACTGAAATAGCGTTGGAAATTCTTGGGAGACCAATAACTAATACCGCCATGATTGGCAGTCTTATCAGAGTTATTAAAATCGTAAGTTTGGATAGTGTTAAAGAGGTTTTGAGGGGAAGGTTCCCTGCTAAGATTGCTGAATTAAATATAAAGGTTGTAGAGAAAGCATATTCTGAGACTAGGGGGGTGAATGATGTTGAGTGAACTTAGAAGTTGGAAGGAGATACCCATAGGAGGGGTTGCCTGGAAGCTTTCTACTGAAAATAAAACTGGGGATTGGTCTCCATTTAAACCGAGAATAGATCAAACGAAGTGTACTAAATGTTTAATATGTTGGATTCTTTGTCCTGATATGGCTATAGAGTGGGATGGTGAAAAGGTTCATGAGAAACATGATTACTGTAAGGGATGTGGTGTATGTGCTAATGAATGTCCAGTTAAATGTATAAGTATGGTGAGAGGGTGATGGTGATGAATAAAATTGTTATGGGACTTAATGGCAACGAAGCTATAGCTTTCGCGGTTAAGCAATGTGATGTTGATGTTGTATCGGCTTATCCAATAACTCCGCAGACTATAATAGTTGAGAAATTCTCAGAGTTTATTGCTGACGGGGAAGTTAAATGCTCTTTCATTCCAGTGGAATCTGAACATTCGGCATTAAGTGTTTGTGTTGGGGCTGCAGCTCTTGGTGCAAGGACTTTTACAGCTACTTCCTCACAAGGTTTAGCTTTAATGTGGGAAATGTTGTATATAGCTTCTGGGCTTAGGCTTCCAATAGTTATGGCCATTGTTAATAGGGCATTATCTGCGCCAATAAACATACATTGCGATCATAGTGATAGCATGGGGTGCAGGGATTCATGTTGGATACAAATTTATTGTGAAGATGCTCAAGAAGCTTATGATGCTGTAATTCAAGCTTTCAAGATAGCTGAACATGAGGATGTTCAATTGCCAGTGATGGTAACAATAGATGGCTTTACTATTAGTCATACTTTGCAGAGAGTTGAAGTACTTCCAGATGATGTTGTGAAACGGTTTGTTGGTGTAAGGAAGCCTGTGGAGATAGAGATTCCAGGGATGGGGAAGGTTCCAATGATTCTAGACCCTGAAAATCCATTAACATTCGGTTCACTAGATTTATACGACTACTACTTTGAGCATAAAGTCCAGCAACATGAAGCTATAGAGAAGTCCAGACCAGTTATTAGGAAGATTAATGACGAATATTATGAGATTAGTGGTAGAAGATATGGGGATGGATTTATAGATGGGTACGGTTTAGAAGATGCTGAAGTGGCAGTTATAGTTTTAGGGTCTACAGCTGGTACTGTTAGAAGTATAGTTAAAAAACTTAGGAATAAAGGTAAGAAAGTTGGTGTGCTTAGACTTAGAACTTTTAGACCATTTCCGTATAGAGAGATTGTTGATGCGCTAAAAGATGTTGAGGTCATCGGCGTTATGGATAGAAGTGGCGCTTATGGTGGAATTGGAGGTCCCGTTTATGTAGAAACTTTAGCGGCATTCTATAATAGTAAGAGGAAGCCTAAAATCATCAATTACATATATGGTTTGGGCGGTAGGGATACGCCGCCAGCTTTGATTGAGAAGATGTTTGAGGAGTTGCCAAAATTGGAAGGTGGAGAAGTAAAATTCCTGGGGGTGAGGTAATATGAGCACATTCAGATTTAATATTAGGGAAGCTGCAAGGAAACCCCTCGGATTGCTTCCAGGTCATAGGCTTTGTGCTGGTTGTGCAGAGCCCATAGTAGTGAAGCAAGTTTTGCTTGCCACGAGGGGTCCAACTATAGTTGCAACGGCCACAGGTTGTCTTGAAGTTTCAACTAGCATATACCCGTATACCTCTTGGAATGTACCTTGGATTCATGTTGCCTTTGAAAATGTTGCTGCAGTAGCTTCCGGGATAGAAGCAGCCTCAAAAATTCTACGTGAAAAGGGGAGAAGCAAGTATGATCACATAGACGTTATAGCCTTTGCAGGTGATGGTGGAACTTATGATATAGGAATCCAAGCATTGAGTGGAGCATTAGAAAGAGGGCATGATTTCCTGTATGTTCTGCTTGATAATGAAGCTTACATGAATACTGGAATTCAGAGAAGTGGTGGAACACCTCTTGGAGCATCAACAACTACAACACCCGCTGGAAAAGTTATTCCAGGTAAACCTGAAAATAAAAAGCCAATAGCAGATATAGTTGTTGCACATAGGGTGCCATATGTTGCTACAGCAACTCCTGCACATTATCTGGATTTAATTAGGAAAGCTAGGAAGGCTCTTGAAGTTAATGGTCCCACATTTATACATGCATTGTCTCCTTGTCCAAGAGGTTGGAGATATAGCGAGTCTCTTACTATTGACATTTGTAAGAAAGCTGTTGAAACATGTTATTTTCCACTTTGGGAATATGACAATGGCGTATACAGGTTAACTGATAGAAGCTTAGCGATAGCTAAAAATCCAGGAATGAAAAAGCCAGTAGAGGAGTTCCTTAAAGTTCAAGGTAGGTTCAGTCATCTATTCACTCCACAAAATCAATGGATTATAAAGAGGTTGCAAGAGTATGTAGATGCTGTTTGGGAGAATCTTAAGAGTAAATGTGAAAATGTTTAATAACAACAATTTTAACATTAACCCTAAACCCTAATTTATGTTAAGAAAAATATTTAAGTGCATGATTTCTTGATTTAATTTAAAGTTATATTATGTAAGGTGAGATATTGGGTTCAAAATCCCCCCGTGGACTGTACGCGGCAAGAAAGCTTAAAGCTAAGAGAAAGAAGTTCAGATGGAAACAAAGAGATTATAAAAGGAGAATGCTTATGCTTGATGTTAAGGCAGATCCTTTGGAGGGCGCTCCTCAAGCTAGGGGGATAGTTATCGAGAAAGTTGGTGTGGAGAGCAGACAGCCAAACTCTGCTGTTAGAAAGTGTGTTAGAGTCCAACTTATAAAGAATGGTAAGCAGGTAACAGCCTTCTTGCCTAAGGATGGGGCACTCAATTTTGTTGAAGAGCATGATGAGGTAATCATAGAGGGTATAGGTGGACCTATGGGTAGAGCTTATGGTGACCTTCCTGGGGTCAGGTATAAAGTTATAAAAGTTAATGGGGTCTCTTTGGATGCATTATTGAAAGGTAAGAAACAAAAACCTGTTAGGTAGATTTGATTTCCCACATACTCTTCTTGTCTTCATATTCTCCTCTAGTTGAAATAATTCTGGCAGGTACTCCTGCTACAACAACGTTGTTTGGTACATCCCTCGTGACAACAGCTCCAGCTGCTACTACGGCGTTCTCTCCTATAGTTACCCCTGAGATTAGTGTGCAATTTGCTCCTAGCACAGCCCCTCTCTTGACAGTAACTCCACATAGCCTTTTGCTTGGTGGGTACTTATCATTAGTAAAGCAAACTCTTGGTGCTATGAACACATAGTCTTCTATTACACATTTTGGTGGTATATATACTGCTGTTTGTATGTTTACATTATTACCTATTATTACCTGTCCATCTATTACAGTGTCTGTCCCTATTTTAACGTTTTCCCCTATGATCGTTTTTTCTCTTATTAGTATCCTGTGTCCTCCCTCGAAGTTTTTTCCAATACTTACCTGTTCATATATTATTGTTCCTGAACGTATTATGCTGTTTTCACCTATAATCGCACCTTCACTTATCTCATCATATTTCAACCAGTTTACTTCCTTTTCTTTTATTAGTTTTTTTACAGCAGTTTTCGTAGGGTAGCCTATTATGCTTCCCTCCCCTACTATTGTGTTAGATCCTATTTTTGTTTTTCCGAGAACTATACATTTCCCTTCAAATATAACGTCTTTGTAGAATGCCTTTGAAGATATGAAGCCAATATCATTATTCATGAATTAAATTATACCGATACTACAATTTATAAACTCATATCATAACTATTTTCTCTATATCGAAGTATCTTTTGGCAATTAACTTTGCTTTTAAAATGTTTTTACCATCTTTCCCAATGGCTATTCCCTTATCTTGTGGTTCTACAGTCACGTAGGCTGCTTTTTGTCCGTCTGGTGTTTTTGTAATTTTTACGCTTTTTACTCTTGCTGGTGCCAAAGCATGTTTTATTAGAGTTTCAGGGTCGTCTGCGTACTCTACAACTTCAATGTTTTTATTTAATATGTTTTTCAGTCTCTTTATGTTTATTCCTCCCTTACCTATTGCTAATCCCATATCTCCTTGTCTGACTATGAATATAATTCTATCATTACTTTCATCTATTATGCAATCTTTCGTAACTGCTCCAGTTAAACTTTCAAATAGCGATATATAGTGAATTTCATCTATTGTTAATTTTATGCTTGGGATTTTGCATCACCTTCCACTAATTTTTGTAGTTCAGATTCTCCGAAATCAAGTATTGATATTGCTGATATCATATATGGTTTTCCACAGACTGCTCCAAGATCCCAGCTTGATCCTTTAAATTCAATTACTGGTATACGTGAAAGTTTTGAGTAGTATTGTATGTCGGCCTTTATGTCTTCTGGTATAGTTGACGAAATTATTATCATTTTTGCTTTTCCAAGTTTAGCATTTTTTATAGCGCTCTTTGATCCAAACACCATTTTTCCCGTTTTAGCTATTACTTGAAGTTCTCTTTCGATTTTTATTGACATTGCTTCCCACGTCCAAGCACTTCAAGCCACTTTTGCTTCATATTTAAGGTACAGTAGGGATTAATTTAATTTTTTCCCTCATTTTTAGCGCTTCTCATCGTCATAAGCATTTGAACTATCCCAGTACCTACTGGTACTATTTGTCCAACTATCACGTTTTCTGTGACTCCAAGTAGTTCGTCTTTTTCACCACGTACACTTGCTTCAAGCAGATGATTAATTGTGACTTCGAAGGCCGCTCTTGCTAATACGCTTGGTTTTTCCCCACTTACTCCATGTCTACCTATTTGCTTGATTGTTCCATCTGCAGTCATTAAATCTGCTATTAACATTACATGTCTTATATCAACATCTAATCCTTGTTCTTCTAGAACTCCCATAGCCTCCTTTATTATGGCATTTCTTGCTGCTTCTATCCCTAAAACTTCTTCTATTTCATGTATATTATTTGTGTAGACTCTTGTTGCATCTACTCCTTTTATTCTGAGTACTGCGGCTAAATTCGATCCTTCTGTGTAGAGTACATATTCGTTCTTTTCTTTCCTTACAATTACACGGTGCACTCCTTTTACTCCCTTTACCTTTGTGCTCATTATTCTATTTTTAATCTTCTGTAGTTTGTTTATTTCATATATGTTTGTATGTATGACTATTTTATCTTCCCCTTGTACTTCCACTTCCCCTATATTCATCTTTTCAATGAGATTAACTACGCTTTCTATATCTATCCCTTTGTCTTTCATTACCTCTAAATCCATTATTAATGTTATGGATGCTGATACAAAGTCTATTTCAACATTCTTTATAATGTTTTCAATGTATGTTGTTTCTATCATTCTTGCTACCTCTTTCGCTTTCTCTTCATCGTACTTGTGTTCTTCATCTAAATATATTGTCATCATTGGTGTTGAGGGTGTTCTTCTAGCATCCAATACTTCTATTAATCTTGGTAGTCCTAAAGTTACGTTGAATTCTCTGACCCCTGCGTAGTGGAATGTTCTGAGAGTCATTTGCGTGCTTGGTTCACCTACAGATTGTGCTGCTACAGCTCCAACTGGCTCTCCGGGCTCTACAAGTGAATTTAGATATTCATTTATAACTCTGTTGAGTATCTTTTCTAAGGATTTTTTTGTGAGTTTAATGTTTTGAAGTTTCACCTTTAATTCTTCAATTATTGATGCTGGAAGTATGTTACTTACCTTTTCTATCTCTTTAAGTATGTCTTCTTTGGTTAATGTTTCCATTTTTAACCTTCCTCCATTAAAACTTCTTTTATTATTTTGTCAACATCTATGGCTTTACCATGGTAGCTTTTTGCTGGGTGTACTCCATCTTCTCCATAGATGAACTGAATTATCTTTCCACTTGCATTTCTTACAGTTCCATCGTATTCCACTTTAAGGTCTTGTAGTGCATTCATTAATCTTCTCTGCATATATCCACTTTGTGATGTTCTTACTGCTGTGTCTACAAGTCCTTCTCTTCCACCCATGCTGTGGAAGAAGAATTCTAGCGGGTTTAATCCTGTTTTATAGGAGCTGTAAACAAATCCTTTTGCAGCTGCGCCTATGTCCCCCCATTTGAAGTGTGGGAGTGTTCTATTATTGTATCCCCGTGTTATTCTTTCACCTCTTACTGACTGTTGTCCTATGACTGCTGCCATTTGTGTTAGGTTGAGTATGTTTCCTCTAGCCCCTGTTTTTGCCATTATAACAGCACTATTGTCTAAACCTAGGTATTCTGCGGCTATTTTTCCAGCAGTATCCCTTGCATTGCTTAGTACTTCCATCATCTTCATTTCGAAGGTCTCTTCAAGTGTTCTTCCTGGTAATCTTTGTAATTCTCCTTCCTTATATGCCCTTATAATCTCTTTTGTGTCTTCTTCAGTTTTTTTGAGTACACCTTTTATGACTTCCCTGGTCTCAATTGGTATGCTTTGGTCATCCATTTTAATTGTGAATCCATGCATATCTATGTATGCTAGGAAGAGTTTGAAAACTTGGTCCATAAACTTTTTAGCGGCTTCTGATCCATATTTTTTGATAATTTCATGAAGTAAGCTTTCTGGCTGTCCTGCACCTATGATCTTTTTATCAAAAACTCCTGAGATTAGTTTTCCTTTCCTTATAACTACGTATGCGTCATATGGACATTTTTCCTTTTTACATTCATCACATTTATTGCATATATTTGCTTTCTTCTCAAAGTTTAAATCTGGCGGTAAGAATATACTTACAATTTGTTTTCCAGACCACATTTCTTTTGGTTCTCTTATTATCGGTGGAGGTAGTGGACCGTCGTATCCCGCGGCATATAGTAGTTTGCAAACTTCCTCTTTACTTAATAAAGTTTCTTTCCTTGTAAGCATGTATGCTCCTGTTATGTAGTCTTGTAGTGCACCCATAATTGGGCCTCCATATCTTGGTGATAATATCTGTTCTTGTACTAGCATTAGTATTGCTGCTTCAGCTCTTGCTTCTTCGCTTTGTGGTACATGTAGATTCATTTCATCTCCATCAAAGTCTGCATTGTATGGTGGGCATACACATAGATTTAATCTGAATGTCTTGTATGGTAATACTTTTACTTTGTGAGCCATTATTGACATTCTGTGTAAGGATGGTTGGCGATTAAATATTACTATGTCTCCATCTCTTATATGTCTTTCAACTATGTATCCTGGTGCTAGATTGTTGGCTATGGTGCTTAAATCCTTTGGATACCTTAGGTCTATTCTTCTACCGTCTGGTCTGATTATGTAATTTGCCCCTGGATGTTTGAAGGGTCCATTTAAAACAAGTTTTCTGAGTTCCTCAATATTCCAAGGGGTAACTCTTTCTGGTACTGTTAATATTTTTGCTATTTTTTCTGGTACACCGACTTCATTTATGCTTATGTTTGGGTCTGGTGATATTACGGTTCTAGCTGAAAAGTCAACTCTCTTTCCAGATAAGTTACTTCTAAATCTCCCCTCTTTACCTTTCAATCTTTGTGTTAATGTTCTTAGAGGTCTTCCAGATCTATGGCGTGCTGGGGGTATTCCTGATACTTCATTGTCAAAGTATGTATTCACGTGGTACTGTAGTAGTTCCCATAAATCTTCGATTATTAGTTGTGGAGCTCCTGCATCTATGTTCTCTTTTAAACGTTCATTTATACGTACAATGTCCACTAATTTATGTGTTAAATCGTCTTCTGATCTAACTCCAGATTCTAATGTTATTGATGGTCTTACCGCTATTGGTGGGACTGGTAGAACTGTTAATACCATCCATTCTGGTCTTGAATTTTTTGGATCTATTCCCAGTAGAGTTAAATCTTCATCTGGTATTCTCTCAAGTCTCGCTCTTATCTCTATTGGGGATAATCTTATAACTCCTTCTTTTGTTTCTTCATAGTATGTTGTTGGTTTCTCTAGCTTCACTTTGTACTGTACTTCATTGCAATGTGGACATTCCTTCGTTTTTAGGCATTTAGAAAGTATCTTTGTATAGAGGTCATTCAGTAATTCAGGCCAGCGTTTTGAGTATTCGTTAATTATCCTTTTATAATTACTTATTTCTTCTTGTGTTAAGAGTATTCTTCCACATCTTCTACAGGTTGCTCTCAATAGCTGGTGTATTATCTTTGCAAATCCAACATGTATTACTGGTCTTGCTAATTCTATGTGTCCAAAGTGTCCTGGACATTCTCCCATTCTATTGCCGCAGGTGGCACATTTCTGGCTTGGCTCTATAGTTCCAAGTCTTCTATCCATTAATCCTCCATCTATTGGCCATCCATCTTCATCATATGTGTCTGGTGTGGATATTATTGCAACTGACATTTTTCTAATAACATCTGGTGATAGTAATCCAAACTGTATTGATTTTATTTTCTTGTATGTTTCAATAATGCTTTCCATATCACATCTCCTCCAAAATTATTTTCGGCATGATTGTTAAACTCATTAATTCTTGTAAGAGTAGTTTGAATGCATACGACATTATTACTGGTGAAATTTTTGCCTTATCTCCACAAATTCTGCAAACATATTCTTTTCTATTCCCATCATAATATGCTATAGTTCCGCATCTTTCACATACATATATAGTTGTTTTGTCGGATTCTTCCAATAATCTATCTTTTAGCAACATTGATGCTCCATGACTTATTAAGCAGTCTCTCTCCATTTCTCCAAATCTTAGTCC
>JANZKA010000003.1 GCA_025060975.1 Candidatus Culexarchaeum nevadense | reverse complement strand
TTCGCTTTTAATATTTTCATTTTCCTATTGCTTCTCTCAGATTTATTTGATTTTAATTGTTGGGTTACCATTCATAGGGTTACCAGTTTGGTTAAGTTTAATGTTCCTCAACCTCTATGGTTTATCAGCATAATTCTCTCTTCAACTTTATTGTTTTATATGGTTTTTATGGGTGTATATGTTTCTCTAGTCTCAATTATAGTTGTATTGATTTCCTATGGTATTTTTGGTTTTGAGTGGGCAACTCTAATTTATGCCTTATCCACATTCGTATTATTCGCATATGAGTTTGGTTTTAATGGTTGGAATGTTTTCTCAATGATTACCATTTTATGCATATTTGAGTTTGTCAGTTTGGTTTATTGGGTTTTCTTTAATCCATTGAATCTCAAAGTATCATTTATCTATGATCTGGTTTTCCTCGAATTATCAGTGTCATCATTACTTTCATCTTTATCTCCAATGGTGTTGGTTTTCATGTTATACTTTTGGATTCTTAAACCAGTGTTAAGTCTATTTAACATTAGGTTTGGGGGATTGACGATTAATGATTGGTTTTCACGTAAATCCGTTATGGATCTCGCCATTATTTCATTTTCTCTTGCTATTTCTATTGTTGCATCTATATACCCTTACATTCCATCATTAAATCCAAACTTCTATCCTGTTGGTGTTGATTTCAGATATTATGAGGAGGCTTTAAGGGTGTTTGAAGTTAACCTTTGGAGTGTCTTTGAATTCTTCGGGGGTTCTAGGCCTCTCCTCATAGTATTTCTGTATTTCTTTAAGTGTTTATTTGGTTTTGATGTTAGGACTGCTGTGACATTTGCTCCAATTATACTTAACCCATTGTTGGTTTTCTCCATTTTCATGATTGTTTGGAGGGGGTTTGGTGATTTGAGGTTAGCTTCAATTTCTGCTTTGCTTACTTCCATGGGATTTAAAATTACAGTTAACATGTATTCATACTTTCTAGCTAACATTTTTGCATTGATAGTCATATTCTTCTCATTGTCTCTTTTATTCACGTATTTTAATTCTAAATCTAGAGTTGTATTGATATTGGCTGCAGCTCTTTATAATATGGCTTTATTAATTCATCCATGGACTTACATTCAGTTTTCAGCTTCCTTAGCTTTATTCCTCTTATACTCTATTTTTAAGTTTAGGGGGTTTATTAGAGTTTTAAGGGGATATCATAGTGTGGTTTTAATGTTAGCTCCATCAATCCCTCTAACTTTAATCCTCCTAATCCCTGGTGGAAGTCAGTTTTGGATTATCTATGGTTTGATTAAGACTTTAAATCTCGGCAACCTATACAATTACTGGTATAACTCATTCTTCATTGGTTTCATATTGTATGGTGGTTTTCAACTTAACTTCTTCACGTTAATTTCGGCTTTTATAGCTTTGTTAACTCCGTCTCGTGGGGTTTGTGATGATATTTTGAGATTTACTATAATCACATCTTCAATTGTATATCCATTTCTTGATGGTATGCTTCAGAGTAGGGTTTTATTTAACCTCCCCCTTGAAGTTTACTCTGCAGTGCTGGTGTATTGGCTTTCAAATGCAAGGAGTATTGGTATTAGGATGCGTTCATCAATAATATCCCTTATAGTTTTAAGTCAATTGAATTACCTGTTTAGATGTCTGGCTAATGTCATTTGATTTGAATTGTAATTTCATGATAAAGCTTTTAAGTTTGCTCTGTAGAAATTACTTTAACTGTTTTTTACTTAAAACAAGTTTACTTGGTGTATTGGAATGTGTGGTATAATTGGGTGTATACTATCCAGTGGTTTAGTGGCTCCAATACTGTTTAGTGGTTTGAAGAGACTTGAGTATAGGGGGTATGATTCTGCTGGTATGGCTACTATCTGTGAGGGTAAGTTGTATTTGAAGAAGGATTCTGGTAAGATTGATGATATTAATGCTAGACTTAACTTTATGGATATGCCTGGGAGTTTGGGTATTGCTCATACTAGGTGGGCTACGCATGGTGCTCCGAGTAGGGAGAATGCTCATCCACATCTGGATTGTAGTGGGAGGATTGCTGTTGTACATAATGGTGTTATAGAGAACTTTCTGGAGTTGAAGAGGGAGCTTGAGGATAGGGGGCATAGATTTACTTCAAGAACTGATACTGAGGTTATCCCTCATCTAATTGAGGAAGGGGTTGAATCTGGTTTAAATCTCTATGAAGCTACTCTTCAAGCTGTTAGGAGGCTTAGGGGGTCTTATGCTATAGCCGTTATTTCAACAGTTGAACCTGATAAGATTGTTTGTGCTAGAAATGAGAGTCCATTGATAGTTGGTATTGGTGATGGAGCGTATTATTGTGCTTCAGATATACCTGCAATCCTCGAATATACTAGGAACTTTATTTCCATGGATAATGGTGAGATAGCCATTCTAAGTCTTGGTGGTGTTGAGTTTAGGAAGATATCTAGTGGTGAAATTGTTTCGAAGAAATCTTTTACTGTGGATTGGAGTGTTGAGTTGGCTGAGAAGCAAGGTTACCCTCACTTTATGCTTAAGGAGATATATGAGCAACCCTTAAGTCTTAGGAATGCCCTTAGACTTCAAGAGCAGTATTTAGATTTGCTTTCAAGATTTATTGATCGTGGTGAGAGGGTATTTCTTGTGGCTTGTGGAACTTCTTATCATGCATGTTTAGCTGCTTCATACATGTTTTCCAAGATTGCTAAGGTTGCAGCCTTTCCTGTGGTGGCTTCTGAATTTCTGGAGCAGTATGGTGATTCTGTTGGTATTGATGATGTTATTCTCGCGGTAAGTCAATCTGGTGAGACTTATGATGTTTTGAGGGCTGTGGATCATGCTAGGATGAAGGCTGCTACAGTTCTGGGTTTAACCAATACTGTTGGTTCAACACTTACTAGGATTTCTAGGGCTTATATTGTTCAGCAGTCTGGTCCAGAGATTGGTGTTGCAGCTACTAAGACGTTTACTTCTCAGCTTATTGTTTTAGCTCAATTGGCTATGAAGGTTGCGAATTTGAGGGGGAAGCTTTCCCAGCAGGAGTCTGATCATCTTAGGGATAGCCTTAAGAGTATGCCTGAAGTTGTTAATAGAGTTTTGAATTCCTGTGCTGATAATGTTAAGCTTTTAGCTAAACGTTATGCTAAGAAGAATTTATTCTTATTCCTTGGTAGGGGGATCAATGTTGCCACTGCACTTGAGGGTAGATTGAAGCTTCTCGAGATAACTTATATTCCATCGCTGGCTTTTAGTGCAGCTGAATCTAAACATGGCCCTATAAGTATTGTTGAGAAGGGGGTTCCAGTGATATTTATAGCTCCAAGAGATTCTACTAGGAAGGAGATTGTTGGGAATATTATGGAGATGAAGGCTAGGGGGGCTGAGATCATAGCTTTATGTGAAGAGGATGATGGAGAGCTTATTGGATTAGTCGATCATCATATACCTATGCCTAAGGGGGTTCCAGATATCTTAAGCCCAATACCATATGTTGTTCCATTACAGCTCTTCGCATATTATGTTGCTGTTGAGAGAGGGCTTGACCCAGATAAACCTAGGAATCTAGCTAAAAGTGTTACTGTACCATAACATTAAACCATAAATTTTATTGCATACTTGTATTTCGCTATCCTTTTATATTTGAATTTATGTCTAAATGGTTTTAGTTTGGGTGTTTGGTTTTGGAACGTAGGATTGTGATATTGTTCTTCGCTGTTGCTGTGATGATGTTTATTAGTGTTTATCAGTATTCTTGGTCTCTATTTGCAGATGCCTTTATGACTGTTTTCGGTTGGGATGCTGCTGTTGTGGGTTTAGCTTTCACAATCTTCACTTATACTGCAACATTCATTCAACCATTTTCCGGTTTCTTGGCTGATAATTATGGTGCTAGGAGGGTTTCTATAATTGCTTCAGTTATTTGTGGTTTTGGTTTAATATTTTCATCTATGGTTGAGAGTCCATTACTACTTTATTTAGCTTATGGATTTGGAGGGTTTGGTGTTGGAATACTTTACGGTGTTTCAACTGCTTTGGCTGTTAAGTGGTTTCCTGAGAAACGTGGATTCGCTACTGGAATTGTTGTTTTCGGTTTTGGTTCTGGAGCTGCATTATTCAATTTGATTATTCAATGGCTTTTATCAATTTATGGTTTAAGTTTTACATTGAAAATTCTCGGTTTAATTATGTTGCTAGTTACTTTTTCAGCATCGCTATTATATGTTTATCCTGAGAGTGGGGTTGAGCGTTCAAGATCCTCTTTTGGGCTTGATTTCAATGTGAGGGGTATGCTCTCAACTTGGCAGTGGTATCTCATCTACGTATCCTTTACGTTTACTGTGGCGATAGTCTTGGTATTTGCAGCTCAATTGAAGTTTTTGGCTAAGTATTTTGGTATTTCAAGCTATTATCTGAATTTGGCTTTAACATTATTCCCTGTGGGTAATGGTTTGAGTAGAATTCTAGCTGGATTTATTTCTGATAGGATTGGTAGAGTTAAATGTATGTTCATCTTTTATGTTCTATTGGGTATTTCAACTTTGGCTTTAGTTTTCTTCGGCTTTAATCCAATATTGTTTGTGTGTTTAAGTTTTGTTGTAGCTTTATTTGGCGGTTCACCTTTCGCCTTCTACCCCTCTATTATAGGTGATTATTATGGTTCTAGGTATGCTACTACAAATTATGGTTTAACTTATACTGCTAAGGCTTGGGCTGGATTGATATCTGGTTGGTTGACTGGATATTTATATATGGTCTTCGGTTCCTATCATCAAATCCTATTATTCCTATCATTCTCATCTATTGTTGCTGGTTTCTCCTCCCTCCTCTTGAAACCTCCAAACCCATCTGTTAAGCGTTAGCATTTGGTTTTAACTGTAACTCTAATTTTATATGTCTCCTCCCACAATCTCCTTTTGGGGTTTATGGTCGAATACAATCCATTTGGGAGATTCAGGTTTGAATGTGCTGATGCTATTTCAAAGGCTTTGAGTGGGATTGTTGTTGGTGATGTAAGTGTATCTTTGGAGAGACCTCCAAGTGGGATTTCAGCTGAAATGGCTTTCCCAACATTTGCATTGGCAAAATCTCTAGGTATAAACCCAATGGATCTTGCTTTAAAGATAGCTGGGGGGATTGATTTATCCAGTTATAGCCTTATAGGTGGTGTTGAACCATCTGGTGGATATGTGAATTTTAGGGTTAATTATCAAAAACTTGCATCATTAACCTTTAAGTCTATTGAAATTTTAGATCACAATTATGGTTTTATACCTGTGGATAAACCTTTGAGGATTGTTGTGGAGCATACTAGCGCCAATCCTATACATCCTCTTCATATAGGTGCTGGTAGGAATGCAATTTTGGGGGATAGTTTAGCTAGGCTTTTGAGGGGTGTTGGTCATAAGGTTAGAACGCACTTCTACATAGATGATGTTGGTCTTCAAGTTTCAATAGCAGCTTATGGGTTTATGGGTGTTAAAGATAAGGTTAAATTGAATTTGAAGCCTGATCACTTTATAGGTTTAATTTATGCCATGACCAATTGTCTTGTTGAGATTAGGAGGTTAAAAGATAGATTGGCAACCTTAAAAGCTCTTCAGAATCCAGATCCAGATGAAATTTCAAAGTTGAATGCTGAGCTTTCGGAGTGGGTTTCTGTTGCTGAGGAATTGAGGGGTAGGAGTCCTGAACTCTTTGAAGCATTGCTGGATCATGTTAACTCAGATGCTGATCCATTGAGTTCAATAAATAAGCTTGATTTAGATTATGAGCGTGGAGTGGAGTATGCTAAAAGGGTTATACGTGAACTTTGCAGTATGGTTATTGAAGGGTTTAAGGAGACTCTTTCAAAGATAAATGTTCACCATGAATTCTGGGATTGGGAGAGTGATGTGGTTTGGAGTGGTGATGTGGGTAGAGTTTTGGAGAAGCTTAAGGGTACTGGGTTTTTGAGGTTTGAGGGTGTATGGGTGTTTGATGTGGAGTCTGCTTGTAGAAGTCTTGGTTTGAAGAAGCTTTTTAAAGTTGATGAGCGTCATGAAATTCCAGAACTGGTTTTAACGAGGTCTGATGGTAGAACTCTGTATACTACTAGGGATATAGCCTATACGATAAGACAGTTTAGAGATGCTGATATGGTTATACATGTTATTGGGAATGAGCAGTCTTTAGCTCAACTTCAGTTGAGAGTTGCCTTGGCATGTATGGGTTTAATGGATTATGCTTTAAACCTATTACACTACTCCTATGAGCTTGTCCATCTACCTGGATTTAAAATGTCCAGTAGGCGTGGTAGATATGTGGATCTTGATGGATTGCTGAGGGAAGCTGTTGAGAGATGTAAGGTTGAGGTTTTGAAGAGGAATCCGGGTTTAAGTATGTCTGAAGTTGAAGATATAGCTAGAATTGTGGCTGTTGGAGCTATACGTTATGCTATGCTTTCAGTGTCTCCAAGTAAGAGGATTGTGTTTGATTGGAGTAAGATTTTGGATTTCGATCAGAATAGTGGTCCATTCATACAGTATGCCCATGCAAGGGCATATAATATTCTTGCCAAGGTGGATTGGGATTATAGTGATTATGATGTGAGTAAGCTTGTGGATCCCTTAGAATGTAAATTGATTTTGGATTTAGCCATGTTTCCAGAAGTTGTTTCAGATGCTGTTTCGAAATTGAGTTTTGAATCCCTCTGTGCATATTTGAATGATTTAGCTATGGACTTCAATTTATTCTATGATAAACTTCCAGTTTTGAAGTGTACTGATGAGGGGTTAAGGAATGCTAGGGTTATGCTTGTAAAATCAGTTATGAAGACTCTTAGGAATGGTTTAGGGATTTTGGGTATAGAGGCTCCTAAGAGGATGTAGACTGCGAAAAGTTTATTTCACATATCAAAATTATAGTTTACTGCTGATTGGTGGGTTTTATTGGTGAAGAGTTTAAACCCATTATAGTTGAGAAACGTTGGGATAGGGCTGAGGAATCTAAGATTATAGAGTCTTGGTGGTCTGAGGGGATATACAAGTTCAATTATGATCCAAGTGATGATAGACCAGTAATAGTCTTTGATACACCGCCGCCCTACGTTTCAGGGCCGTGGAATGTTGGAAACTTGGCTCACTATATGCAGATAGATATGGTGGCAAGATACTTTAGGATGAGAGGTTACAATGTGTTGCTCCCCTTCTACGCTGATAGGAATGGTCTTCCAGTAGAGGTTCAAGTGGAGCGTAAGTTTAATTTAAACATACATGAGCTTGCTTCAACACCTAATGGTAGAATGGAGTTCTTGAAATTATGTAAATCTGAGCTTGATTCGGTGGAGAAGATTTTGGTTGATGGGTTGATTAGGGGTGGATGTAGCTTTGAGTATTGGCCTTCGGGGACTGATAGTCCAGAGTATAGGCGTATAACTCAAGCAACATTCATTGAATTGTTTAAGCGTGGACTCATATATGAGGATGAGAGGCCTGTAAATTGGTGTCCACGTTGTAGGACAACGCTTGCTGATGCAGAGCTTGAGTACAAGTCTGATGTAGCTAAACTCTATTATATTAAGTTTAAAGTTCATGAGACTGGTGAAGATATAGTTATAGCTACAACTAGACCTGAACTTTTAGCTGCATGCTCCATAGTCATTTATAATCCATTTGATGATAGGTATAAGAGGTTGCATGGTCTTCATGCAGTGGTCCCAATATATGGTCAAATAGTTCCAATAGTTGAGAGGGGGGAAGCTAAACCGGAGTTTGGAACTGGACTTGCCATGATATGTAGTTATGGTGATAGTGTAGATGTTAAGATTTTTAGGGATATGGGTTTAGAGCCTAGAGTTATAATTGATAGGGATGGAAGGATGAATGAGTTTTCAGGATTTCTGAGGGGGTTGAGTATTGTTGAAGCTAGGATGAGGATTGTGGAGGAGCTTTATTCCAGGGGGTTGATCGTTAAAGTTGAGGATCTTGTGCGTGAACATCCAGTTTGCTGGAGATGTAAAACTCCAATTGAATTCATAAATTCCAAGGAATATTTCCTTAAACAATTGGATTTCAAGGGGGATTTGAAGAGGGTGTCTCAGCTCATGATATTCTATCCAGAAGAGCATAGGAGGAGGCTTTTAGATTGGATTGAATCCGTATCTACTGATTGGCCTATCAGTAAGGATAGATATTATGCTACCGAGGTTCCCGTTTGGAGATGTCTTGATTGTGGTGAAATCCTACTACCTGAACCTGGAAGATATTATAGGCCTTGGATTGATGAACCTCCATTTCAGCAATGCCCGAAATGTAATGCTCCTAGGGGTAGGCTTAGGGGGGAGTTGAAGGTACTCGACACTTGGTTTGATTCTTCCATAAGCGTCCTATATGTCTCAAAGTATGGTGATGACAAGTTATTCAATAAGCTATTCCCGAATACTGTTAGACCTCAAGGTTATGATATCATTAGGACTTGGTTATACTACTCAGTTCTAAGAATCTATCAATTAATGGGTAAGCCAGCGTTCAAGTATGTTAGGATTAGCGGTATGGGTCTAGATGAGAAGGGGGAGGCTATGCATAAATCTAAGGGTAACGTGATAGATCCAGAGCCATACCTTAAGAAGTATGGTGTGGATGCATTTAGGTTTTGGGCAGCTTCAGCTTCCAAGCTTGGGAGTGATTATAGATTTTCAGAACAGCTAATTAAGACTGGATCACTCTTTATTACCAAGCTTTGGAATATATCTAGATTTATATCATCATTCCCACGTCCAGATCCAAGTGAAATTGAACTTAGACCCTTAGATAAGGCTATGCTCTCAAGTTTAAACATGCTTCTAGATAAATGTATATCAGCATATAATTCCATGGATGTCTATACACCTATCAATGAAATTTACAATTTCACATGGAATCTATTTGCATCACATTATATTGAAGCGGTAAAGTCGAGAGCTTACAACTTCAATGGAAAGTATCCATATGGACAGCAGAAGGCTTCATGGTATGTTCTACATGAAGTTTTAAGTAACGTCTTAAAACTGTTGGCTCCAATAATGCCGATAATAACAGACTCCATATGGAGGAGGCTTTACTCTAAGAGAAGTATACATCTTGAGAGGATTGATGATCCAAGGAGTGATTGGCGTTATTCATCTAAACCCCTGGAGTTACTTGTGAACGCTAATAGCAAGATATGGAATTTGAAGAAGAATTTAGGGTTAAGTTTGAGTAGTCCAATTAAAGTTGAAATAAAGTTTTCCAAGGAGTATGCTGATATAATTGATGAGTTGAGAGATCTACACAAGCTGGAGAATTATGTAATTCTCGAATACTATGGGGAAACTATAGAATTCCATTATTAAATTGTCATCGGTAATTATGGTGCCACATTTCAAACTAAACCAATAGTATATCCTTTTATTCATTTCACTGGATATATTTATGAAGCCATCTACAATTAAGTGTGTTAAATATCCTATGAAGCCAGTTATGGATGGAGTTATTCTCATCCAAAATTCATGCCAGAATATGCATGAAACTACAAAGATTAACAAACCGTAAATTAATGCTGATTCAATGTTATGGAAGCATTTACTTTTAATCGAATATATTGGTTTAGCTCTGCCAATCAAAGTGTAATATAATACTATTGGAGCTAAGAAGAGATACGTGTATTTTTCATACCATAATGACTCTTCAAGTGGATTATCGGTCTTCCTCACAAGTATATCTATGTCTGGCAGGAACCCACCATAAAAGAACGTTATGGTTGAGAAAAATATTAACCCCACAAGGTTCACGTTCCAAATTAGGCTTAGTATCATAATAAGTCCCATTAATGGCACTAGAAACCTCTTAAAACACCATTTTAAAAAGTTTGTATGGTCTCTTAATTCTTCAATTAACTTTTCCAATTCCAAAATCTTTCCATCAAGTACTAATTCCTCCAATCTAGTCACCACACAGAATGAGCTTAGTATTTTGTGATTCATTAATTACGTACTTAACACTTAAATTCCTGTAACCCCCTTATATTGTTTGTGTTGTGAATGAGTAGCTCCATAAGCTTCACATACCTATTCTGGATTGTAATTGGGTTATTCATGATTTTTGAGGGTATTTCTTCCAGTGATACTATTACATTAACTCTTGGTTCAGCTTTATGTTTCACTACGATAGTGCTTATATTTTCATCTACGATTGCCATGGATAAGCCTAGATTGAAAACTCTATTTAATTTACTCTCAATAATAGGCTCTCTTGCTATTCTCATGTATGGATACATTGTTACTGGGAATGTTTTCCTCGAATTTGTAATGGTAATGGTAATAGTGTTTTCAGTAATGTTTTATGTGTTTCGTGGAAAACTTATGAAGCACAAACATTAACTGCATTTCTAAGATGCTACTAACATTACATGGTGTCGTTAGCTTCCTAAATCTATTGAAAATTGAAAAGGGATGAGTAAATATGAGTTTTATCTTCACTTAATCATTTCTTTAAGTATGCATACCAATAGAGTACTCCAACGAAAAGACTGCCTCCAATTATATTCCCAATGGTTACTGGTAGAAGGTTGTTGTATAAGAAGCCTTCCCATGTAAGGTTAGTTATAGGTTCTTTAAATCTAGCTATAACTTCAGGAACTCCTTTAAGGAAGATCCCCATTGGAATAAAGTACATGTTAGCAATGCTATGTTCAAATCCAATTGCAACGAAAGCCATTATCGGGAAAAGGCAGGAGAGTATTTTACCAGTTACAGTGTCTGATGAATTTGCAAGCCAAACTGCTAAACAAACTAGCCAATTACATCCAATACCCCTCATTAACGCCTGTAGAAAGGGGAGATTCACCTTCATGTTTGCTATTGAAAGAGCTCTCACCCCAACAGCATAATTCCCCATTGAATACAATCCACTAAGGAAAACAATAGAGGCAAGTAATACGGATCCAATGAAATTTGATATGTAAACGATGATCCAATTCCCAGCCAACCCCCTCCAGTTTATTTCTCCACTACATAATGGTATCATCATTAGGCAATTCCCCGTGAAAAGTTCAGCTCCAGCAATTACAACTAGCATCAATCCCACGGAGAATACAGCTCCACCCAACAGTTGTGAAAGGCCAAGACTTATTGAAGTTAAATCTTGTGTTACTGTTATCATTAACTGGCATCCAAAACCTATATATACTCCAGCAAGTGTTCCAAGTACAAACATCTTATCAAGAGGTAGCTTAGCTTTCTCTACACCAGCTTTACATATAGCACTCGCAATTTCAGATGGAGATTTTAAGGGCATCCCCTCCCCCTCCTCTTACTATACACACTTTAAAAGGCTTTTTGTATACTAAAATTTAAATAAAGTTACTGAAGCTTAGGATAGCCTACATAAGCTAGTAATGTCTTTCAAGTGTAGTTTTTGATAAACTTTTCGGGAATCCCCCTAGCCATGGTTTTCATTTCATACAGCAATTATGGAACGTGTTATATTCCATGCTTGTTGAATAAGCATTCTATGAACTTTTATTATATGCTTTAGAATCTCTGACCGAAAATCCCTAACTTTCATGTTTGAAAGTGCTGTTGCCACTAGGAGAACTATGTAATAGTTTTTGTCGCTTTGTTCTTCAAGATAAACTTTGTACTCGCTGATATTATTCTTGTCAAGTTCTTCTCGTATCTTCTTTAGCACAGTGTCCGGGTCGTATTGTACTGAAAACTCATAGCGGACTCGCATGGTTTTTGGCTCCTTCTTCTTCTCAATGATAACGCTATTGTTGAAGGCCATGTTTGGAATATTCACAAGTTCATCACTTTCAGATAGAATTTTAGTATGCATCAAGTTGACTTCAACAACTACGCCACGTAAGGTTGGCATAAACTCATTTAAACTGAACATTTTATAGGCTGGAAAAGACACTACTGAAAGTGGTATACCGTCAGAAATTTTAACGCTGGCCTCTGGTCTAAGGAAACCTGTTTCAAGAATAATTAGTCCAGCGAAAAAGTTGGCTAGGATTAGTTGTAACCCTAAACCGATCACTAAACCTGAAACTGTGGCTCCTGCAAGGACGCTTACACCTGTAACTTCAAACATGGCTAACGCTATGAGGCTTATCACCACATACCCTATCACGACAACAACGTTTCGAACTAGGTAGATTTCTCTCTTCAAATGTTTAAGCCTAGCAGTAATAAGTGATGTCAACAATTCAATTATGAGGGCGCCTATCATTAAACTGTTATCACTCGTAGAATGTTAAAGTAGGTTAAGTAAGCTTGACAGAGTTCTTCGGGCAAAAACCCTTTAATAGTGAAATCCACAGTAGGGTGGTGATGAAGGCGATTATAATTACATGAGCAAAACGCCATATCCCTTTTCAAGGCTATTTACACTACAATTACTTGGAATTGTTCAAGAAAATACTTATTTTTTAATTATTTCCTCGTACTGTCTCAGCTTACTTTCCAAACGATCTTTCAATCATATTCGCATTCTTCTCCACTTAGAAAGGTGAAATGCTAATGCCCAGTTTTGTTTAACTTTCTGAACAAGATAAACATTTTCGGTAATTTTCAGAAACTCAATATACTATTTTCAATCTTCATTTCGGGAGAGTCAATTATCCCTTAAACAATTTCAAAGTATACTGTATTTAAAAGGTGGCGGGCCCGCCGGGATTTGAACCCGGGACCCCTGGCTCCGGAGGCCAGTGCTCTATCCAAACTGAGCTACGGGCCCGATTCCCCCTACTCGAACGTTCATATATTTTTTCCTCTCTTGTTTTCTTGATATATCTTTGAAAAGTTTAGTTACAGACATGTAATCCTCTTTTAAAGAGCTTGAGAAATATTTAGCGGAATAATGGTGGTGTGTAAGCTTGTTATCATCACAAGAGATTCTATTCAAGGGGTAAGTTTTCAGTATTTTCAAAACATAATCGTTTTTCATCATGTTTCTCTTACCTTTTTTAGTCATTTCATTAAGCTGTCTGTCTTTTAGCATCCCCTTTAACAACTTTCTTTAGGACATCATATTTAAACATTCAAATCTTAGATTTTTCAATTAAGTAGACTGTAAGAAACCCGCAATTTAAGAAAAGGCGAAGCGTATTCGGTCATTTGAAAGTTTAATGAGTTTCTGTTAATGGTGATTAAAAGAATATTTTTAGAATACTTAAGTTTTATATGTGGTATGATGAAAACATTATTCTGCCAAATTCATTTTCGAAATTTTTATTAGCTTTAATGGTTATTGAAGATTGTTTAAAGTATCTTAGATACGTAAGGGATTTTTATGTTTGATCGTTTCATACAGCTGATTGATGTGTCTGAAAACTCTTGAATAAAGTTAAGTATGAGTTAAATCGTGTTGATTCAACTTTCATAAATTCTCTTTACAATTCAAATAGCTGGTAGGGTTATCCATCTTAACGTTTTTCCGAAGTCGAAATTTGACTAGACTTTGATTATCGATTCAGATGTGTACCTCTACGTGCCGTCACGTTTGCGATGAGCAATTTGATTTTTCTGATTCTTGAAACCTTTGTTTAGCAAATTGGAATTGGATAAAACTTCTAGAAACTTTAGATTTTTAGTCTGTAGGGGGGTATTTAAGCTTATTCCAGTTTCCTATTTGGTTGTCATGACTTGCATTTTTTATCTTTCCCTTATTTTCTAGCATTATAAATTACGAAGATATGTGAATCTTGTCGCAAGTTTATGTTCAAAACAGTCTCTGGATCATTTAACGGGGTACCTGATGTATTCAAATCCTTACATTTGACATCTAAACGCTTACCCATATTCTAAGTTAACTGAAGCTGAAACGCTGATCTTAGTACTTGACTTCTTATTGGCTGAATAGCCTTGGCTTTTATGCTTCTTGGGTGTGTGGGTGAGGACGCTTTACTTCTAAATTGTTTTTACTGATCATGGGCTATAGCGACCCGCTTAACATGCCGTATAGGAATCCAAAGGTTACGCTTCCAGCCCATGCGACTATGAAATAGGTTACCACAATCTTCCATTTAACTATTCTGGAAACAGCCATAGCATTGGCGAAGTCGTAGGGTTGTCCCATAAGCCAGCTAAGCAAAGCACCCTTTGACATGCCCTTATTCCACAATTCTTGTCCTAGAGCGATTTCAACGAGCGTGGGCGTGTAAAGTGGGCCGCCGAGGACAGATGCAATCAAAATTCCCGCGGACCCCCTCAAGTATGCTTCAACAATTTCTTCTGGTACGAAGACCGAGAGGTAGCCTACAACTATTAGCCCTATGATAAAGAATGGGAGGATCTGTTTGGCTAAGTATCCAGCAAATTTTAGTACAGCCCAGAGTCTCTCATCTAAGGATGGTTTAACAATTTCCACTTTTGTGGAAGGCATAGCGGAATTGGCTACTTGAAATTCTTTTTCAATAGCCTTACCCCACGGTGTCATGGAGACTATTAAACCTGCTATTAAGGCTACTACTGCTGATGCAAGGATGCGTACTCCAGCTATTTCCCATGAAATCATTTCACCAGTCATAAGAATTGTCAAAATGTTTGCCGCTGGCGCCATTAGGAGGAATGCGATTGCCGGTCCTATTCCAGCTCCAGCATATAACATTCCGCCAAATAGTGGAACCATTGTGCATGAACAAACTGTTAGGAAGGGTGCCATTCCAAGAGCCAAAATATACCCAACGGTTTTTCCTCTCCCCATATACTTGGTTATAACTTCCTTTGGTACAAACTCGTAAATTAGACCGGCAACGCTGAAGGCAAAAAGGAGACATATCCAAGAGTGGCTAAAGTAGTCGACAATATATAGCGCTGGAATAGCCAAGTATACAAGTGGGGTTTCCCATAAACCAAGCGTGTCCAGTTTATCCTTAAATGTTTCTTTCGTAGGTCTAGCTGTAACTCGACTGTAAATGAAGAGACTTATCACTATTATGAAGAAGACTAGCAAAACAGCTGTTCGAACAGTCCTCTTAGTTTCTTCTTTCATATGTTTTTCGCCTTTTACCCTTGTTTGACTACTTCCATTATAAGTTTTTCAATTTCCTCTGGACTTGGAACACGCCCCACGATCTTGATAGTGTTGTTTATGGCTATAGCTGGCGAAACCAGAACGCCATATTTTTGGACAACTTCTTTAGACATTATGTTTGCTTTTTCAATGTGTACAATCACACTTGATTGTTTGAGTTTTTCTGCGGTTTTTTCCACGGCTTTTCTTGCTGCTTGGCAACGGATACATGGTGGATCTGTCCCTATGACTTCGACTTTCACCTCTTTCATTACTTTTCACCTTAAATAATTGTGTAAATTGTTATATATAGACTGTTATATACTTATTTTTATATGCATTCAACAATGAAAAACATAGAAAAGTTTAGAGCAAAAGTTTTCAATGCGTTTGCCGACCCTGTGAGACTTAAGATTCTTGAGTGTTTGCGTGATGGTGAGAGATGTGTTTGTGAGATCATCTATTATGTGGGGGTGCCTCAACCACTTGTTTCTAGGCACTTAGCAATATTGAAACGTTGTGGTCTTGTAAGGGATAGAAGAGACAAGAGTAGGAGGTTCTATTCTGTTACTAATCCAGCAATTTTTAAAGTTATTGATGCTATAGATGTCGATTTTGTGAATGCCATTGTTAGGCATGTTGTTGAACAAATAGTTTAGGGGGTTGTGGAATGGTTGTTGAAATTTTCACAGTTAAACAGCAATATGTGTGATGCCTAAAATTCCTAGGGTGTGCAGACTTGATTAAGGCGAAATATGATGAAAGGGTTGAAGTAATAAAGCGTATTGACCTGTGCGAGGAGCTCAGTAAATATGGCTTAATAGTGATTTCAATCTGGTTTTCAATGGAGGCAAAATAAAGATCATGGACGTTTGCCCAAGCATGTAAATCGTTGAAGTAGTGTTCAAGGAGATAGAGTATAGCTCATGTCAGTAAAGTTGAAATATTCGTTTCTAAATTACCTTGCTTCGGTGTCCAAAGCTAAGTGGTACAGCATCCCGCTACTGTCGTTTTATTCTCCAATCTACTTACATTTAAAATATTGATAAGTAGAGTTTGCATATGTGAGGTTAAAAGAATGATATGCAAGCAATAATAGTCTATAAAATAAAGGTATAACTTTATTAGAAAGCTCCAATTTTATAGGCTCTAAACTTAGTATTAAAATCTTTAAATGGCGAAGGATAAGTAGGGATCGTGTGGTCCTTAATGTTGAGTTATGGTTTCATCTGCCTATACATTTATAGCTTCCTCTTATCTATTCTATATTTTGGTGTGTTGTGTTTGGGTAGGGTTGATAGGGGTGTGGGTTGTAGTGTTGTTGGTTGTGTAAATAATGCTTCCCACTCATTATCTGTTAAGGAGGTTTTAAATGCTCTTTCAAAGCTTGGACTTAAACTTTCATCTGACTCTGCCCGTAGGGTGTATTTGTGTGAGGAGCATTATAAGGCTGTTAAGAAGGTTTTAAGGAAGGAGAGGATGTATGAGCGTTGGAGGTTTAGATGAGAGGGTTGAGGAGTCTTTTGAAGAGGAAGAGGAGGAGTTTAGGGAGTCTTTTGAAGAGGAGGAGCTTGAGGTAGTTCCCATAACTGTTGAGGAGCCTAAGAATACTGGTCCATGCATACTGCTTGCAGTTACATATGATGGTTCTGCTGGTAAAGCTTTATGTAAACTTTATGATCCATCTAATGATAAGATATATTATTGGCATGATAATACTGGGCATATGCCGTATTGCTTAACAGATTTAACTCCTGATCAAGTTAAGAGGCATGCTGTTGTAGTTCATAAGGGATTTAGAGGGGTTTATGAAATTGAGAAGTATGATCCAATTAGGGATAGAGTTTTAAAGTTTTCTAAAATAGTTGCTTCAGATCCTCTTTCAATTGGTGGTAGGAGGAAGAGTATTAGGGAAATACTTCCAAAGGCTTGGGAGGATAGAATTCCATATAATAATTGCTATATTTATGATGCTAGATTAATCCCTGGTCTCTACTATATGGTTGTTGATGGGGATTTGAAGCTTGCACCCATAGAGATTCCTATGGATGTAGCTTCGGAAATATTGAAGATTTTTAATGGTGAGCCTAGTGAGGTTTTGGATTGCGTTAAGGATTGGCTTCCATTATTCTTGATTCCAGTTCCAGATATACCTAGATTAGCTATAGATATTGAGGTTCTCTCCACAGCTAATAGGATTCCAGAACCCTCTAAAGCTGAGGATCCAGTTATATGCGTTTCTTGCGTTTCTTCTAATGGTTTGAAGAGGGTTTTCATGCTTAAGAGGGAGGGGATTGATGAGGGTGTTAAACCTAAAACTCTCCCCGAAGATGTTGAGATAAGGTTTTATGATGATGAGGGGGAGATGTTGCGTGAAGTTTTCAAGCTTATAACTTCATATCCAATAATAGTCACTTTTAATGGTGATGATTTCGATTTAAACTATCTTAGGCATAGAGCTTCAAATATTGGTATTAAGCGTGAGGAGATCCCCTTAGCCATGGGCAGAAATTATGTTGATGTAGTTCCAGGGGTTCATATAGATTTGTATAAGTTTTTCAGTAATAGGTCCATTCAAGTTTATGCTTTTGGGAATAGGTATAAGGATGCAACCCTCGATGCTGTGGCTACATCCCTCTTGGGTGTTGGGAAGATAACATTGGATAGACTGATAAGCGAGTTATCCTATTATGATTTGGCAGCCTACTGTTTTAGAGATGCTGAGATAACTCTCAACTTAACATCTTTCAATGATGGAATTGTTATGAAATTGATAATTCTATTGATGAGAATTAGTAAGCTCAGTATGGGTGATGTTGTGAGGAGGGGTGTTTCAGTTTGGATTAGGAATATGCTTTATTATGAGCATAGGAAGAGGAATTATTTGATACCGTCAAAGGAGGACATAATTGCAGCTAAGGGGGTTTCAGTAACTAGAGCTTTAATTAAAGGTAAGAAGTATATGGGGGCTATAGTTATTGAACCTAAACCTGGAATATACTTCAATGTCACCGTACTTGATTTTGCATCACTATACCCATCAGTGTTATATAGGTGGAATCTATCTTATGAGACTATAAATTGTCCACATGAAGAGTGTAAGAGGAACAAGGTCCCAGAACTTCCACATTGGATATGCACTAAGAGGAGAGGGCTTTCCTCAATTATTATTGGAATGCTTAGGAACATGAGGGTTTACTGGTTTAAACCTAAAGCCAAGGATAAGAGTTTAGATCCCAATGTGAGAACTTGGTATTCTGTTGTTGAGCAAGGTTTAAAGGTCTTTCTAAATGCCAGTTACGGTGTTATGGGGGATGAGAATTTCCCGTTGTACTGTCCACCTGTAGCTGAAAGTATTACTGCAATTGGTAGATACATAATTTCCAAGACAATTGAGAAAGCTAAGGTTTTGGGTGTTGATGTACTATATGGTGATACTGATAGCATATTCTTACATCAACCAACACAGAGTCAGATTAAGAGTTTAATAGATTGGTCTATTAGTGAGTTTAAGATAGATTTGGATGTGGATAAGGTTTATAGGTATGTCACCTTCTCCGGTCTTAAGAAGAATTATCTTGGAGTCTTCAATGATGGTTCCGTGGACATTAAAGGTCTTGTGGGTAAGAAGAGGAATACACCTGAATTCTTGAAGAAGCTTTTCATGGATGTTGTGGAGATACTTGGGAAAGTTCAGAGCCCAAAGGATTTTGAGGAGGCTAAAATGAAGATTAGGAGTGTAGTTAGAGATTACTATGTTAAGTTGAAGTGTAGGGAGCTAAATCTAGATGATTTAGCCTTTAAAGTTAAGCTTTCAAGAGATCTCGATCATTACGTTAAAACTACCCCTCAACATGTTAAGGCTGCAAAGCTTCTTGAGAAGTTCCAACATAGGAGGCTTGGGGCTGGAGATATAATATCGTATGTTAAGGTTAAGGGGGAGATGGGGGTTAAGCCTATTCAGCTTGCCAGAATTGATGAAGTTGATGTGGATAAGTATATTGGTCATATGGAGACTACTTTGAGGCAAATCCTCGAAGCTATAGGGATAAATCTGGATGAAATATTTGGGGTTAGGAGCCTTGATAAATTCTTCTTTAAAAAGTGAAATGTTTTACTTAGCCTTTCTCTCCACCATGTATGCTCCTAAAACCCCCCCAAATACTTGAACACTTAGAAGTTCTATTACGAGAAATATAGGAATCCTGCCGAAAATTGATAGGAAAAATATGTTTAACATTACTGCTGTTAATCCAATGGTTAAACCAATTTTCACCCTATCTCTATATGCCACTCTACATATCAGGTAGCTTGAAATTATTGTTGATATTAGGAATGAAGCTACTATTATTGCTTCAGCAACAGATAATAGTTCTTTCATATATTCCGTGATGTATGATATTAAGGCTATTACTAGCCATCCAGGTGCATCTGCTAGAAGTGCACTTGCAACATATTCTTTCAAGCTGGGCATTCTTCCTTCCATTAGATCCCCCAACACTTATTTACATGTTTATGTAATTTTTATATGAGTATTTTGGTGAATTTCATGAGTGAATTGTTGAGGTCTTTTATGGAGGATAAACGTATTTTGGATAGGGTTAAATTTGAAGATTACCTCTCAGTTTATTTTGATGTTAGACCAGCATCCTTCTTCACTATGGTTGCAGAGCTTCCAAATGCTAGAGAGCTTGGTGCTAAGATCGATCTTGAATGTAAGGATGATCTGGCGTTGATAATGTCTACTAGGGATATACAGTTGAGAGGGGAGTTGATAATTGAGTTAAGGAAGAAGATTGATGAATTGTTTAAAAAGTATGTTTTGGAGTCTGATGTATTTAAGGCTCATGAGTATTGGGCTAAGAAGCTTGGTTTAAGAATGGAGATGGATAAAGTTAGACCTAGCATATGTGAAGTCTATTTGTTCAAGGATAAAAATGTGGGGAAAAGGTTGAAGAATCTATTTTACATTAGAAGGGAGATTAGGAGGGCAATATACCAAATGCAAAATATTAGTTTACCACCATCTCTACTTGCATATCCGGAGGAGCTTTCTTCAAAATTTGTTAGTGAACTTGGAAGTATACTTGGATATCCTGAGTGTTGTGTTAAGAGGTATGCTGAGGAAAGGGCTTCAGGAATTTATGTTGAGGGTAGGATATCTGAACAGATCAAGAATCTGAGGATGGCTGGGGATAAGCCAAATGTGTTCTCATTCTTCTCAAGCAATTTCATACCACATGATCCTAAATGTGAAAAAGCTGCTGAACTTGGAATAAAATTGTATGAGGCTTTGAGGAAGCATATTCCTGGGGCACATCAAAAATATTATGTTATTCTAGAGGAAAATGTTAGTACTGCTGAAAACTTTCCAGAGGTAATTAAGTCTTATAGGCAATTTGCTGAGTCTAGACTTAGAGACCTTCTCATGCATACATGATGGAAAAATTAATTATCCTATGTTGAACTAAATATTTATAGGGTGCTTACATTGGCATATGTAAATTTAGAATTAACACCTGAAAGGAGGAAGGAACTTATAGATAAGATTGCAACTGAAATAGTTAAACGTGGTCTTGAAACCCCTGCAATAATGCTTCTTGAAACCTTTAAACCATTAAGCTTTATTGGAGCTGAAATGGCAATATTCTATCTTTTCCCCTACATTAAAGCTATAACTACAAATCCAATAGTTGATGAGATAACAGCAATATTCCATGATAGGTCTGCTGTTGAAGAACTTATTAAGAGGATTGAAGAACTTGTGGAGATTGAGAAGGAGAAGGAGAGAGCTGCTAAAGAAGCTAAAAAGAGGGCTAAGCAGATGGCTTCAGCTTCAACTGATAAGAAGAAAAGATTTTGGATTTTTGGTAGTTGAGTTTACTTCTCCCCTTCCTCGCTAGTTTCCTTTGAGGTTATTTCACTACACCAATCCATAATCTCCTTCTTAGCTTCTTCTCTAAATGGGGCTCCAATGGTTACTATGAATACTTTGTTATCTTTGTATCCATCGTTAAACCATTCATTATCAAATGATATTATGTATACTGGTAGATCTACTATAATGGTTTTTTGCTGAGTTCTTTGAATGTTTAATTTGGAGTATACCTCATATTCCTCACTTGTTAATGGTAATTTTATCTCCATTGGATAGCTATCTTTTATTATGATGAAATCTGATTTCTTGCAATCCCATAATTCCATGGCTTCCTTGGCTATCTCCTTTACAGCTTTATCTAAATCTAAATTCATCTCCTTGTATATTTTGGAATTCCCGTTTTCGGAGAGTATTACTATGCTTTTCAAGATTTTTCACCCATAGCTTCCAATAGTATTTTCTTAGCTGCATCTATATCTGGTTGCCCCCTCTCATTTAATGGTACTCTGGACATCACGTACTTTATTACCTCTTTATCTTGTATGAATACTTGTGGTATGTCTATGCCTCCATACTCATTTTTTACGCCGTATTTGTCTAGGAATTCATAGTCTTCTTCCTTGAATTCCACTTCAAATCCCATTTCTTTAGCTAATTCTGATACAGCTTTTTTAACGTACTTTGAAGCTTCTTCCCATGATGCTGAAACCACGATTATCTTCTTGGCAGTCATTTAATTTACACCCTTGCCTAATGCTTTAAGCCAAAGACAAATATTTATCTTTGTTGGTTTAAGGTTGCGAAAATGTTATTTACCTCCATAATGTATCATTCATTTTGTGATTTATATGAGTGAGAGTAGTGGTTCAGATATTTCAAGTATCCCTGAAGATTTGAAGCATAGGATTTTCTATGAATGGGTGCATTACAATTACACTTTTGATGAACTTGCCAAGAAGTATGGTTTAATTTGGGATCAGATATTTGAGATAGTGAAGACTACCCCTACTAGATATGCTTGGATTAAACCTAAAGAGTTTACCCCAAAGTGAATTTTCATTTCTCAATATCAGATTTTGATTGCGCAACTCATTTATAGCGGCATCATCATTGATCAGCGCTTTGTCCCGTTATTCATCGTTGCGCAGGCTCAGATGGTCTAACGTCTTCATTAAAATCAGAACCCGAGTTCCTCTTCATAGCCCAATAGTTTATTTATTGGTTTCATACTAATTAACTTTAGTGTTTCATGGGTTGTTAGAAGAACTTAAACCTCTTGATGGTGGGACTTACACACTTATAATTATGGTTTCACGGGATATCAGCATTAGAGTTGGCTGTATGGGTTTAATTCACTTCAAAGCTGGATTATACACTTATACTGGTTCAGCTCTTGGTGGAAAGTTTGGGTTGTATAATAGGATTTCAAGACATTTAAGGAAGTATGGTAAAAGGTTGAAGTGGCATATAGACTACTTGTTGTCAGCAGATGTGGTTTATGTGAAGAGTTTATGTGCATCCCATAGTGCTTTTAGATTTGAGTGTAGTATAGCTACAGCTCTACTTAGTATGCTTAATGGTGTTCCAATAATTGGTTTTGGGTGTTCTGATTGTAGATGTCTAAGTCATTTACATTATTTTAGATTCATAGATCATGATGAGCTATTGGATTCCATATGTAAATTGTATATTGACTTAGGTTTGAATCCAATAAAAATGCTTTTATCTTAAGTTGAATCGTATATCGCCTAAACTACGCATGAATTTCATCACAATATCTCCATAAGTGAAAGTTATGAGTGTGCCTATAGCTATGAATATTATTAGTGGTAGAGCTGGTGTTACCCATATTTCTCCTTCCAATACTCCATCATTGTAAAGTTTTATTATATCCTCTAACCTTTCTTCACCTAATGATGCTCCAATTCTTACACTCAACTTCCTCTTAATAACTCCATTTTCCAATTTCACTTCTTCTATTGGGTATAGGAATCTTTTGTCTTTAAGTTCACTCAATTTTATCCTATATCCAGTCATCATTGCCAAGATCTTTTTAATGATGCTTTCCCTTTCTAATCCAGTAAATATACTCTCACCAGTAGCCATTCTACATGTATTCCTTATCAGCAGATAAATTGCTGGTGTTGTGGATAATATTATTGAGTTGTTGAATATCGATATCGATGTTATTGGATGTGTACCAAGTTTTATGGATAATTCCTCTGGTATTACTGGTATAAGTAGGCTTAGGGATATAAGTGCTTTAGCATCTGCTCCTCCAAAGAAGTCTAATTTGTATAATGTTAATCCAGTTATTGTGGAGAAGAGTATTGATGTAGCTGAGAGTATAATCCAGAATCCAAATCCCCTAATATAAGCTTCATATATTAGTAATGGTATTCCGGAAGCTGTCATGAAAACCCATATTAGATCATTTATCTCTCTACTTCTCCAATCCTGCCATGATGATATGGTTAAGCCTATTGCTGCAATTATGTATCTAACGTAGTATACTCCATCAATCATTTAATCCTCAAATTACTATTTCTCGTATTACATATATTAATCATGTAATCATGTTTAAGTGATATGTGAAAGATTTATTTTTAAGCTTCTTTACTTTGCTTATTGGTGTGAAGTTTGAAGTTTAAGTCTAGTGGCTCTAAAATGCTTATTTGCCCAAATTGTGGGTATAAGTTTGATTTAACTTATTCTAGAACGTTTTCATGTAGTGGATGTAGGTATTCTGTTTTTGGTTCATGTGGCTATGCTAAATGTCCAAAGTGTGGGCATGAATTTCCAATTGAATAATTGTATTATTAAGTGTTATCCTTTAAATACTATTTTGATCTGTTTAAATGGTGGTTGAATTTAAGAGTATTGAATTTTCATTTTTACTGCTTATTTCAATGATCATTTGCTCTTCAGTTGCATACTATTTTGGGATCATAGTTTATGGTGGTGTTGATAGGCTAAGATTTGAGCATGATAGGCTTATTTGTGCATTGATATATTCATCTATTAATGGATTGCTTAGTTTAGCAAGTTATTCTGGGGTTGAAGAAGTTGAGTTGAAAATAACTCTTCCTTATAGGCTTTCTTCAGCTCCATACATTTTAAGGCTTGTTAATGATGATGGCTGTGTGATGATAATTGTTGGTGAAGGTGAATCGGCTTATTCTATTAAATTGCCACATTATGTGAGGGCTTCAGAATCATACTTGAAAATTTGTGGTGGTATCATAATTTTGAAATTGAAATGTTATGGTGGAATTGTTGAGATTTTGATTTATGGTGGTTGAAGATGTCTATGACCATTGAATTCTCGTTTTCAATAGTTCTTCTGATTTCGGTTTTATTCTTCTCCCTTCACAATCTAGCTTTAATTGGCGATTATGTTTATTTGTGTATTGACAAGTCTTGTAAATCTATTATTGTTAGGGGGGTTGAAGTAAGCATTGTAAATTCTAAGATACCTTTAAACAGTTCCACTGTTGAGTTTAGATTACAATATGATTATGATTTTAAAGATTTAAACTGTAAGTTCTCAATAGTTCTTTTCGAGTATAATGTCTATGGGGCTGAATGTTTACTGAACCTTTCTTATCCCATATTCATCGAGTTTAATGGCAGAATATATATTGCTGGAGTTCCTGGGGTGTAGTGTTTGAGGGTTGGAGCTATGTTCTTCGTAGAAGCATTCTTATCGGTGATACTTCTTCTCTCATCTCTACTATTATCGTATAGTTTGATTTCAAAGTATATTCCTCCATCAAGTGGTGAAATCAGTAATGATGTTAAGTTTTTATCGTTTATGTTATCGCTAGATAAATCGGGTTATTTAGATGAAATTTTTATGTGTAGGGATTACATGAAGCTTTATAATGTTTTGAAATCTGTTTTTAAATTGGATTTTGGAATCATAGTTATTGATGGTTTTAGTGGTGTGGTTTTATTTAAGTATCCTGAGGGGGCTTCATTTAATAAAATCCTCTACTACTATTTCTATTCCAATAATGGTTTCTTCATAATTTCATTTTCTTGGTGTTGATTTTGAGGGGTGAAGCTTTCTTAATATTCTCTTTGATAATTTCAGTAGTAATACTATTTTATGGAGCTTACGTGTGCATGTTTACTCTTGGAAACACTTACTTTCCAGAGGTTGAATTCTTATATTTACATTTATTGAACAATCTTCTAGATAGGTATTTTCAAGGTATTCTTAGACATTACCCCTTAGATTCTATGTTCATTAACTCCTCTATTTGTAATTTGGCTTATGCTCTTTTCAAGTATAGATCTACAGTTGGTGTTGATGAATTTCACTTTTCAACGATCTCGAAGTTTAAGTATAATTCGACGGATTCCCATATCTATTGTTTCTGTAGATTTAAGATTCGTGTTGGCAATATAGTTTTAACACGTAGTTTAAGTTACAATTTATCTCTTCAAGTATTTGATTGTAGGGTTAATTCTTCACAGATTATTTTGAAATACTTATTCATTGAGAATGGACATTTAGTTCATCCATCACGGATGGCTTTCTATGTTTTTGTGAATTCTTCATGGATAGATATCTCTGATTACTTTGAATGTTCTTATGGTTGTGTTGTGTTGAATGTTAAGGTTAATGGTTATCCATTTGCCATTCTATTGGATTTTATGAGTCCACTGGGGGTTAGAATTACATCTTTAATTGACACTTGTATTCATGAATCAATTCATGCTAGGAGTTTTAGCCTCTTAACTATGAATTCTTCATTTAAGCTTAACATGAATGGTGCAAGTCTTGGTCCACTATCTTTTCCCATGAGTACCTTATATATTACTTGAAATGCTCTTTTAACATCGATCCCCTTCTCCCTTGCGATTTCTAATATTTCAGCTTCAAGTTCTTTTGGTGTAAATCTTCTACTTGAAATTCTATCTGCCAACTTAGCAAGATACTCCCTTTCTTCCGGGTTTATACTTTCAACAATATCTTCTGGTAATTTATCTAGAACTTTTATCTTAAGATTCTCTGGAGCATATTTTTCAATGTAGTATTTTGCTCGCTCCATAACTATCCTTATTTGCTCCATTTGATCGCTTGTTGGATACCTTTTCAAGTGTCCAGTTCTCATTAATCTCTTCACTATTTCTTCAATTTGCTTTTCTCCACTCGGTGTTACTTGTACAAGTACTAATGCAAATGTGTATGGTATTTGTAATGGCATTTCGGGGCTTGGTTTTTCATTATGCGTCAATTCATAGCTCCGTTTAATTATCTTCTCAATCTTCTTATCTTTCAAGGATTCTAATCCATAATATATTCTTTCAGCTTTCTCGTATTCTTCGCAGAGTTGTGGTATCTTGCTTACTGAGAATTCGAGGTGTGTCATTGGTTTTGATACATAGTACCAGTACTTTAGCACATGTGGGTCTGCAACTTTATCCCATTCTGCGAAGTCGAAGGATATGCCTCCAGAACTTGACATTGCTTCTCCATTTAAATATACCCATTCGTATGGGAATCCTTCTGGTGGTTCTATTCCAAGTATCTCTTTTGCTAATGCTGTGCATGTTTCTCTGCTACCTCCTGCAGCGGCATGATCTTTTCCGTATGGTTCGAAGGTTACATTTAGAACTTTCCATAAAGCTGCCCATTCCAATCTCCATTCTAGTTTCCCTTCATTTAATTTCACAACCCCATTACTCCCACATCTTGGACATTCGTATTCTGCCTCTTCTGCCTCAAGATCTACTGATACTGCTTTTGTTGTGGATATGTTTTTGCATTTTGGGCATAGTGGTTTGAATGGTATCCAGTCTTTTCCATACTTTTGTCCTCTAAATCTATTTAGTATCTCTCTAACAGCATCTCTCTTCTCTATGTATGTCTTTATGGTTTCAATCATTTCTCTGGATTCATATATTTTTGAAGTCTCTACGAAAGTTATTTCACCTAGATCGTACTTCCTGTATGATTTGTAGAATGGGGTCATCCAGTGTTCAACCCAGTTTTCGCAACATCCCACTGGACATGGTACATCAAGTATTCTAACACCTCTCCATTTCTCTTCAAATTCCTTTGTTATTAGTGGTGGTTTCGCTTTTAATGGGTCTTGTGTGTATATTACTAGTAGATGTTTTACTTCTTTGTTCATTTTTCTCAGTCTATTGGCGACTGCTGCTTGGAGGAATATTTCTCCACGGGTTTTACCTATGTGTATTGTTCCTGAAGCTGCCATTCCACCATTTATTACGTGTTCTTTTATGTTTTTTGATGCTAGACGCTCTGCGAGTACATCTACCCAGTGTTTCACATCAATTTCTTGCATTTTGGTTACACCATTATCATTAGGGGTTTCCATTTGGATTTATATATTTTGTGTGTAGCTTTTTATATTTTGTATTTCCTCATAAGTATGTTTGGGTGTATTTGTCTTTGCTTGAAAGGTTGAGGGTTTTCTTGGAGGGTTTTCTCCGCCCATTTGCTTCATTTATGATTAGACTTCATATATCTCCCAATATGCTAACCTTTCTAGGTCTACTATTTGCATTATGCTCTTCTATCCAAATAATTTTTGGTAACGCTATTTATGGGGGGATTTTGATATTAATTTCAGGTTTTTTTGATGTTATGGATGGTTTTGTGGCTAGGATGACTGGTTCATCTTCAAGTTTAGGTGAATTTCTAGATTCAGTTTTTGATCGCTTTTCAGATGCTCTTATAATTTCTTCAGTAATTCTCTCTGGTATGTGTGATTTACCTCTAGGATTACTTGTTTTAGTTGGGGGATTTATGATTAGCTATATTAGGTGTAAGGGTGAGTGTTTTGGGCTTCGATTGGCTGGTGTAGGTTTAGCTGAGCGTTCTGAAAGGCTAATAATAATTTCTGCTGGTTTAATTTTCGGTGTTATTCAATTATCCATTTACCTACTATCAACACTTGTTATTGTGACTGTTGTGGAGAGGTTCTATAGGGTTGTACGCTTTCTTCGTGGTGGTTTTAGTTGAAGAGGATATTTATAGTTAAATCTTCAACAGCTTTTACTGCACCCATATTTAACATTAGGAGTTTAGCTAGTTCTAGTGGTAGACTTGATATTATTTGTAGATGTATTTTGAATGCTTTCTTCATTGATAAGGACATGTTTAGACGTAATGTCGTATTTTATGGTGTTCTTGAAGGCCCCCCTGACCCTCCTAAAACCATTGTGGTGGATGGATCTAGTATTGATAGTTTTCTTCTAGATGAAGTTTGGGTGGCTAATGTAATATTAGATTTGATGCATGGCAAATATTTCAAGGGGTTTAATATTTTAAAAATGAGTTTCAATAGTTTGGTGAATTTAATTAGGGCTTCTGGTGCTAAATTGCTTTATTTACATGAGGATGGTATTCCAATAGAGAATTATGGTTTTGAGTTGGGTGCCGATTATTGCTTCATATTAGGGGATCAAATTGGTTTAGATAGGGATTCGGAGAAACTATTGATTTCCATGGGAGTTCCAATGGTGAGTCTTGGCCGTATAGCGTATCTCTCCAGTCAATGTATATGGTTGGTTAATAATTTTATGGATGGACTTGGATTTGAGTAGAGTTCAAGTTAGTTTAGGTCTTTTTTGGTTTAACTATCTTCCTCTCTTCTTCAGCTCTTACTTTTACGAGTCCTCTATATATTGCACATGATATGCAGTATGTCTTTGTAACTGGGTATTTTGCTATTGCAGTCCCCTTCTTCTCCAATTCCTTTGCTAATTGCGGGTCTACTGGTGATGCGTATGTAGTTATCCTTTTAGCTTTACTTCTTGGAACCCATGCTCCACAGGAATCACATTGAACTCTGGGTTCTCTGCCTTTTTGCCCTTTCCCCCTCCCTCTAGACTTCCTCTTTTTAGGCAAATTTTCACACCACTCCATTTTCTGCATTACCAATAAATATATCTTTGCATATCAATATGTTTTTGCAAGTCTAAGTTTCTTACAAGCACTTTCTCCACATACAATGCATTTTACTGGAGGTTCTATATCTTCATTCCATGGTTCTCCCAAAACTCTTAAGTCGGTATCTTCCTCTATTTTATGTGCACATTTAAATCTTCCACACCAATCTACCTCTATAACCCCTCTACCCATTTCAGCCATATTCTTCAGTTCATTGTAATCTGTAGCTTTACGTGTATTTTGCTTCATCCAGCTCCATGCTCTACTTTTAATGTACTCCATTATTTCCACCATAAGTTCATTAACTCTCTTTAAGACTTCAGTCATTTCGACTCTCTCTCTGCTTAGAGTGTCTCTCCTGGCTATGGTAACAGAGTTCATCTTTAGATCTTCTGGGCCTACTTCTATTCTTATTGGAACCCCCCTCTTCTCCCAGTAGTAAAACTTATTTCCTGGAGTTATTTCCCTATCATCATATTTGGCTCTAACCCCTTTTTCCAGTAGCTTGCTCAATATTTCCTTGCATGTTTTGTCAACTGCTTCTTCAAATCCTTTGTATGGTATTGGAACTATTATGACTTGTATTGGAGCTATGTTTGGGGGTAGTATCATTCCTCTATCGTCTCCATGTATGGCTATGAGTGCGGCTATTACTCTCTCTGAGATTCCATAGCATGTTTGCCAAACATATTCTTGTTTACCATCTATTGTTAGATATTTTATGTCGAAGGCTTTTGCAAAGTTTTGTCCAAGGTTATGTACGGTTCCTATTTGCATAACTCTTCCATCTGGCATTATGGTGTCAAAGGCTACTGTATATAGTGCTCCAGCAAATTTGTCCCATTCAGGTCTCTTATTCCTCATGTATGGTATGCCTATCTCATCAAATATTCTGCTATATGCTTCAGCAGCTTCCTTTACTTGTCTTTCGGAATCTTCGAAGGTTGCATGGGCTGTATGAGCTTCTTTGAATGTTGTTATTTCCCTAACTCTTATCATTGGCTTTGTTGCTTCTGTTTCATATCTAAATGTGCTTACTATTTGATAGTATTTTTTGGGTAAATCACTATGGGCTTTTATCCATAGTTTTAGCATTGGCCCTATGGCTGTTTCGCTTGTTGGTCTTAAAGCCAATTTGACATCTAATTCTGTTTCTCCACCTTTTGTAACCCAGAATACTTGTCTTTCAAACCCTTTTACGTGTTCAGCCTCCTTTTTAAATAGATCTTCTGGTATTAGGAGTGGTAGGAGGATTTCTTCATGTCCAAGTGAATCTAGAATTGACCTCACAACTTCTAGAACATTCTTCCTAATGGCAAATCCATATGGCATCCATACTCCACATCCCTTTACTGGATACCTGTAATCGTAGATTTCAGCTTCATCTAATACATCTCTAAACCATTCTCCAAACTCTTTTGACCATTTCTCCCTCATGGATAGTGACATGGGTTTCACCAATAAATTGAGAACTCTTAATTATAATAAAGTAAAACTTAAAACTTATAAATTAAATTGATATTATTAATCCATTGTCAAGTGTGGTGTGCTGAAGTTGTGGTTTGAGATTGCCTTCTCACCATTGATGATTTTCATTGTAATCTTACTGTTAAGCTATGTTTCCTTTAGATTTCTTAAGAGGCTTTCCCCTCCACCTAGGCGTAGTGAGTTGAGTTTAGAGCCTTATGCTTGTGGTGAGGGTACTGATAGATTTCCACCTGAGAAGATTCAGTTGAATGTTCAACTTTACAAGTATGCATTGTATTTCACCATATTTGATGTGATGGCTTTCATATTGCTTTTATCTTTAAATGCAAACATAATTTACGTCTTAATATATTTGGCGGTGGTTCTTTCAGCAATAACTATTCTTCCGAGGAGGTGAATTTATGCCTTCAATTCTAGCTTGGTCTAGGATTAGAAGTCCGTGGATATTGTACATGTGTACTGGTGCTTGTAATGCATGTGATATTGAGGTTTTAGCTGCTTTAGCCCCTAAGTATGATGTGGAGAGGTTTGGGATACTTTTGAAGGGGAGTCCAAGGCATGCTGATGTATTGATTGTTACTGGGGCTGTTAGTAGGCAGGTTGCTCCAAGGCTTAAGAGGATATATGAACAGATGCCTGACCCAAAATTTGTTATTGCAGCTGGAACATGTGCTACTTCGGGTGGAGTTTATTGGGGTTGCTATAATGTTTTGGGGGGTATAGATAAGGTTATACCTGTAACCATGTATGTTCCAGGATGCCCCGTTAGACCAGAAGCGGTGATAGATGCAGTTGCAAAACTTATAGCTAAACTTAAGTCTGGATAGGAGGTGGATGTATTGTCAACTTTCAATATGGAGTTTATTGTTAAGGATCTTATGAATGCATTTCCAAATAAGATTCTGGATTACAAGTTTGATGGTGCTAGGAGTGTATTTGTAAGTGTTGATACTGGTATACTTCATGATGTTATACGTTACTTGAAGGATAGATACTATTTGAAGCATATAACAACTATAACTGGAACTGATCTTGGGGATTCTATTGAATTGATCTATCACTTATCTCCATTGGATCGGAGGGTTCTGGTAAACGTTAAAGTTAGGATTTCTAGAGATAATCCACACATCCCCTCAATAGTTCCGTTATTGCCTGGAGCTGTTTTATATGAACGTGAAGTTCATGATCTTTTGGGGGTAATTTTTGATGGTCATCCATCTCTTGAAAGACTAATATTGCCAGATGATTGGCCTGAGGGTGTTTATCCACTTAGGAAGGATTATAAGGTGGAGGTGGGGTAGGTTGAGCTATTATCAAGTTCCAATAGGTCCACAGCATCCAGCTATTAAGGAGGCTTTCCAATTCAACTTCATTTTGGATGGTGAGGTTATAGTTGATGTTAAGCCTAGACTGGGATTTGTACATAGGGGTATTGAGAAGGGTATGGAGCTTAGGACATGGGTTCAGGGGATATTCTTAGCTGAGAGGATTTGTGGTATATGTAATGTTCCACATACAACATGTTACTGTTTGGCTGTGGAGAAGCTTTATGATATTGATGTCCCTGAGAGAGCTAAATACCTTAGGATAATAATTAATGAGCTTAACAGAATTCACAGTCACCTTTTATGGATTGGAATTTTGGGTATGGAGTTGGGTTTCCACACACTTTTCATGTATGTTTGGAGGGATAGGGAGAAGGTTATGGATCTTGTGGAGATGATTAGTGGTAATAGGGTTACACCATCAATGAATTGTATTGGCGGAGTAGTTTACGATATAACTCCGGAAATGATTCCAATAATTAAGAGGAATTTGGATTACCTTGAGGAAAGAACTAAGTATTATAAATCTGTCTTGGAGGAGGATCCAAGTATTAGAGCTAGAACTGTGGATGTTGGGGTTCTTAGTACTGAGAAGGCTTTAGATTTATGTGCTGTAGGTCCAACGGCTAGAGCATCTAATGTTAAAAGTGATGTTAGATTTGACGATCCATACACTTTATATGATACTATAGATTTCAATTTAATAACATATGATACATGTGATGTTTGGGGTAGAGCTATGGTTAGGGTTGATGAAACTCTGGAATCCATTAGTGTTGTTAGGCAAGCTTTGGATAAGATGAGGCCTGGACCTATAAATGTTAAGGTTAAGCGTATTCCACCAGTTGGTGAAGCAACTGCTAGGGTTGAAGCTCCCAGGGGAGAATTATTGCATTATGTGAAATCTGATGGTAAGGAAACTCCATATAGAGCTAAAATGAGAACTCCAACTATGGCTAATATACCGTCCCTTTGTGAGATGTTGAAGGGGTATCATATTGCAGATATACCTGCAATAGTTGCCAGCATAGATCCATGTTATTGCTGTACTGAGAGGGTTATATTCATTGATCCAAATAGGGGTGAGAAGTGGGTTTGGAGTTATGATGAGCTTCGTAATTATAGTCGTAAGTATTATGGTGTGGGGGTGTAGTGTCTATGGATAATGTTTTCACATTGATTAGGATCTTCATATTCCCTGGCTTACTATTCCTCTCAATACTTGCATTCTTATTTGAATGGATTGATAGGAAGGCTTATGCTAGGTTTCAGAATAGAATAGGCCCATTATATGCTGGTCCAAGTGGGATTTTGCAACCAATAGCAGATTTCATTAAGCTTATGGGTAAGGAGGATATAACGCCCAGATATGTTGATACCCTGATATTCAATAATGCACCTATATTTGCAGTGGCAATCCCATTCTTTGCTTCTCTATATCTCCCATTGGATGGAAGTCCGATTCTATCATCCTTTGAGGGTGATGTAGTGCTATTATTAACTTTAATGACATTATATACCATAATAGTCTTTATTGCAGGTTGGGCTTCCACAAATAGGTTTAGTACTGTTGGAGCTGCTAGGGCTATACTGCAATTCTTAGCTTATGAGATTCCAATGTTCATTTCAGTAGCTTCTGTTGCTGTGTATGTTGGTTCAACATCATTAACCTACATATCTATGAATCAACCTGTACCCATGATTTTGCTTCAACCAATAGGTTTCATAGTCTTCATAATTTCAATGCAAGCTGAACTTGAAAGGATCCCCTTCGATATACCTGAAGCTGAAAGTGAAATTGTAGCTGGATGGCTTACTGAGTATTGTGGTCCAAAACTTGCATTTCTACGTTTTGCAGAGGATTTGAGGCTCGTATTTTGTTCAGGTTTAGCCACAGCAATATTCCTTGCTGGTGGTAGTGGTCCGATCCTGCCTCCAGTGGTATGGTTTGTATTGAAAATGATCTTCATAGTGTTATTAAGCTCTTACATTAGATCTCTATTTGCAAGGTTTAGGATTGATCAAATGGTTTCAGGTTGCTGGAGGTATCTAATACCATTATCAATTCTACAATTAATTTTAACCAGGTTTGTGGAGGTTGGTTTAAGATGGCTATGATACGTGAAGTATTTAAACATCTATTCAAACGTCCAGTAACCGTTAAGTATCCATTTGAGAAAACTCCAATTGCTGAGAGGTATAGGGGGAAACATGAATTTTATGTTGATAGATGTGTTGGTTGTGGTTTATGTGCCCGTGAATGTCCAGCACTAGCTATTGAGCTAGTTCCATCAGACAAGAATGTTAATGGTAGGATTCCAGTGTTCTACCTTGATAAATGTATATTCTGTGGGCAGTGTGAGAGGATATGTCCAAGGGCAGCTATACGCTTGACGAAATTCTATGAGTTAGCATCACCTGATCGTAAAACACTTGTGTATAGTGCTGGGTAGGTTTCTGGTAAAGGTTATCTGTATAAATTTTAAACATTATTTTGGAAGTGTTTATTGGAATGAAGGTTTACGCTGATCTCCACATACACTCTAAGTATAGTGGCGGATCAAGTGAAAAGATGAATATCCCCACCCTCGTATCATACGCTCTTATTAAAGGGTTGAAGATCCTCGGAACTGGTGATTGTTTAAATCCACGTTGGCTTAGGGAGTTGAAGGATGACCTTATACATGTTGGTGGAGGATTCTATGCATATAGGCTTAACCCTGAAGTGCTATTTGTTGTTGAATGTGAAGTTGGAACTGTCTTCGAATTTAATGGTAAATCTAGGAGGGTTCATCACGTCATTTTAATGCCAAGTCTTGAAGTTGCTGAGCAGCTTTCAGATGTCCTGTCACGTTATGGTGATGTGGAATCTAATGGTCGTCCAGTCTTCAATATGCATCCATCTGAACTTGTGGATTTAGTTTTGGGTGTTGAGCAGTCATGCTTTATATTTCCAGCCCACATTTGGACTCCTTGGTGGAGTTTGTTTGGATCTTTTAGTGGTGTTGATAGAATTGAGGATTGCTATGGTGATATGGTTGACAAGATATATGCTATTGAAACTGGTTTAAGTAGTGATCCTGAAATGAATTGGCGGGTTAGCCAACTACATAGATTCTCAATTTTAAGCTTCTCAGATAGCCACTCTCCATACCCATTTAGACTTGGTAGGGAGGCATGCCTATTTAATTTAGATAGAATGGAGTATTTAGAGCTTATAGATGCCATAAAGTCTAGAGATGCAAAGCGTTTCCTAATGACCATTGAGGTTGATCCAGCTTATGGGAAGTATCATTGGTCTGGTCATAGGAATTGTAATGTTGGTCCATTATCTCCGGAAGAGGCTAGGAAGCTTAATTATATATGTCCAGTTTGTGGTAGGAAGCTTACTAAGGGGGTTGAAGATAGGGTTGAGGAACTTGCTGATAGACCGAGGGGGTTTAAACCAGAGAACGCTATACCATTCATTAAAGTTCTACCTCTACAGACTATCATAGCTTTCAGTATGGGTATTAGTGAAGATGATATTTCAAAGCTTAATAGTGGTAAAGTTTGGAGTTTATATGCTAATTTAGTATCAAAATTTGGTTCTGAATTCAATGTCTTACTTGATGCTTCAATAGATGATATTGCGAAGGCATCTAATCCTGTCATAGCATCATACATTAAGAGTTTGAGGTATGGTAAGTATTCTATAAATCCTGGATTTGATGGTGTTTATGGGAAGATAAACATGTTTGGGGTTTCTATGGATTTGAGGGATTTCATTAATCGTTAGCAATCATCCATTCTCATTACTTGATAATAGCTCCCTCCATCTCCCCTTAACTATAATTCCAATTAACCCTCTCAATCCACTAGTATCCATTATTTCTGCAACCTTTATCCAATTTATTTTCACTATAATCCAGGTCATTATCAATAGGACAATTACTGATATTAATATCCCATATATACTCCCCTCCCCAAAGACTATGTTTAGCTGTTCTGTGAAGTATCTTCCGAATGATGCTACTGCTATACTTAGCAATATTTTTCCAAGTGCTGTTGCTATGAAGAATTTTATGAAGCTATACCTCACTAATCCAAGTGGTATTATCACTATATCGTCTGGTGATGGTGTAACTGTCACGAAGAATACTGCTATTGCCCCGTATTTTCCAAGCATCTCCTTAAACTTCTCAATTTGCCTCCTTTTCCCTTCAGTTATTATGATTTTACCCCCCTCGAATCCCAGTAGGTATATTACGCTTTTACCTATTGCCCCCCCAATTCCAGCAGCTATCCCAAGAATTATGGGGTCTACTGGCATGTATGAAGCCATATAGTATATTGCGATTAAGTATGGTATGGGGATAAATGGTAGGAAATTTCCAAGTATTGATACTACTAGAGCTCCTATATACCCATAGTTTAACGCTATTTTCATCATTACATCCGTTAACCATTCAAACAATTTTATCCACTAGAACATAAGTCTCCACATGGTTATAACATTTTACCTTTAGAAAACTTTAAAGCTTAATCAACATACAATAATTACACATAACAGTTTTGCGCCGTTATGGTTGGTGATGGGTTTGAGTGTTGATATTCTCAGTGTAGTTTTGGGGGTTTCAGCTGTTGTTTTGGCTGTTTTAACTTTGGAATTTAAGAGGATTATGCATTCCATTATGGCTCTATGTCTTTTTAGTGTGGTTTTAGCATTAGCCTTCTTTTATCTATCAGCACCTCTAGTCGGGGTTTTTCAGTTGGCTGTTTTAGCTGGTGCAGTCACAGTTTTATTCATAATAGCTTTAATGTTGACTGGAAAGGTGGAGGTGGATTAATTGAAGGCTATTGACATTTTTGGATTGTTTTTGGGATTGCTATTAGCCTTCCTTTTAGCTCAATTACTTGTTTATGGTTTTTCAGGTGTTGGTTTATTTGCTTATGATGAAGCTCCGAGGATACTGGTTAAACCGGATGAGTCATTTTATAATCTTGCAATGAATATTAGTGACTTGTTGTGGGGGTATTGTGGAATAGATGTTTTGATACAGGCAATCGTATTGTTTGCTTCTGCTATGGGTGTTATTGCACTTTTACGTGAAGAGGTGAGGCATAGTGCCCATTGAACCATACACTTTCATAGCAACTTCTGGAGTATTATTGGCCGTGGGCATATATGGTTTAATGGTTAAGAGGAATATGATCAAAATGGTTATGGCTCTCGAGATAATGTTCAGTTCAGCAATACTCAGCTTGGTTAACTTCGCGTATTTTAGGATGTATGGCTTTGTAGACCCAATACTTCATGTTACTGCCATAATAGCCATATCTGTTGAAGCATGTTTAATTGGTATTGCACTTGCATTCGTAATTAATGCTTATAGGCATTATAAGACTCTTGATATTAGGGAGCTTAGGAGGTTGAGGTGGTAGAATTGATGGAGATTCTATCCCCAATGATAATATTAGCATTATTTGGTATCCTCACACCTATAATAGGTTTTATATGTGAGAGGGGTAGAGTTAGAAATCTAGTTAGTGCATGGGCGTTATTTGGCTTCATAATATCCTTTATGGCTTGCTTTAGGCTTATGAACTTATTGAACAAAAATCCAGTTATAGTAGTCTCATTGTATCCCAGTATTGGCGAGTATGTTGCTGGATTCATTGTTTTGGATTGGCTTAGCTTTACATTTTCCATTGGATTCATATTTCTAGGATTGATATCTACATTGCATTCCATAGATTATATGTCTCATGATACTGGTCTCCCCTCATACTATTCACTACTCTTATTAATGGTTTGTGGTATGGTTGGTGTGACGCTTGCAGGAGATTTCCTAACACTATACGTATTCTGGGAGTTGATGAGCATATCCTCCTATTGTCTTGTTGGATTTAGGAAGCATTTATGGGAGCCTGTGGAGGCTGGTTTCAAATATTTGCTAATGAGTGCTGCTGGTTCAGCGCTAGTATTGTTCTCCATGTCCCTCCTCTATGGTTTAACTGGCTCCCTAAGTTTTGCACGTATAGCATCATCGTTAACTGGTGCTAGCCCATCGATACTATTGTACGCCATTTTCATATTGCTTTTAGTTGGATTTGGGGTTAAAGCGGCAATAGTTCCATTTCATTCATGGCTTCCAGATGCTCATCCAGCTGCTCCAAGCCCCATAAGTGCTATGCTTTCAGGTGTGGTTATAAAGACTGGGGTTTACGCCATTATAAGAGCATCATATACTCTAATAGCAATACCCACTGTGGATTTTAGACCCATGCTTGCTCTTCTCTCAGTTTTGACTATGACTGTTGGGAATATCCTCGCCTTAGTTCAAAAGGATATTAAGCGTTTATTGGCTTATTCCAGTATAGCGCAGATAGGCTACCTGGTATTGGCGTTATCACTTGGAACTGAGTTTGGCCTCTTAGCAGGTATAGTTCACTTCTTCAATCATGCATTGATGAAGGGATTGGCATTCCTTTGTGCTGGATCAATAATACATGTGCTTGGAACTAGGAATATTGATGAGCTTACTGGTATTGGTAGGAGGATGCCAGTTACTGGTGTATCCTTTGCAATAGCCCTCTTATCCCTAGCTGGAATGCCCTTCTTGAATGGTTTTATAAGTAAATACTTGATATTTGCTGCGGCGATAGATGCTCAAGCATATCTATTAACATTTATAGGGTTATTGAATAGCGCGGTTGGAGTCGTGTATTATGTTCGTGTAATACAAGTATTGTTTAGGAAGCCAATTGAAGCCGTTATGAAAGCCCATGAATCTCCACCATTAATCACATCATCACTTGTAATCCTATCATTGCTGTGCATAATTTTCGGTGTATGGCCTCAACCATTATCTTATGTTGCTGAGTTGGCGGCTCACTTTACTTTCCAAAGGTTAGTGTATATTACAAGTGTGTTAAGGTTCTGATTTTCGAAAAGTTAATAATATTTTTATAAACATATTTTTCTGGGTTTTCTCAAGGTGGATGGAGTGGCTGTGCATGTCAAGTATGTTTAAACCTGTGGAGATGGCTAAAGTTAGGATAGTGGTTCCAAAAAGCTGCTATTATGATGTTAAGTTGGCACTTATAAAATTGAAGGTTTTACATCTAGATGAATGGTGGCATGATGAGGAGTTCGTTGAATTAATTAGGGAGGAGTATTCTGTTGATGAAAATGTTGATGTGAAATCTTTGGTTAAAGAGCATCCTGAAACAGTTAAATTCAATGGGTTACTGAAGAGATACTTGAATTTGGCTGACACACTTAAAATCAATGTAGCTAGCTTTACATTTAATGAGGAGCTTCTAAACAGGTCTCATTTAAAATTCATTGAAGACAATGTATCACGTCTTGAATCCATAGTCAAAGAGTTTTCACAGATACTTGAAAGTGGTGAAGGGGGGTTTGCGGAATTTAAGAGTAAAATTAGTGAATTCTTCCCGAACTATGAATCCCTCATAGCGGAAGCTATCAATATACTCAGAGTCTTGTTGGATAGGGATGGAAATGTCTTTCATTCAAACTTCTTCTCATATATGGTTGGATGGGTTCCTCCAGATAAGGTTGATGATATAGTTGAAACAGTTCAAAAGGTTACGGAAAACTCGTCAATGGTATTAGTTTCACCACCATCCAAACATGATCATCCACCATTCCTCTCTAGATCTCCAAAATTCCTGAAACCTTTTGAATCTCTGATAAAAACTTACGATATTCCATCAACACATGAAGTTAATCCAACACTCATAGTGAGCATAACTTTCCCAATATTATTCGGATTAGCTTTTGCAGATGTTGGTCACGGCCTACTACTAGCATTATTTGGAGTACTACTCTACATATATAAGCGTAGAGGGTTTAAGAGTAGCAGTGAGATGATAGGTTTACTGATGTCTGGAGCTGAATTATACATACTATGTGGAATTATGGCGATCATTGGGGGGTTAATGTTTGGTGAAATATTTGGATTCCACATACATGAACCACCCTTAGGGTTCATATTTGAGCATATTCCAGGTATAGGTCACGTCTTCAGCCCACTCAAGGAGCCTATGAAGATGTTTAAACTCTCATTAATGGTTGGAATTATTCATATAAGTATTGGCTTAATATTAAGCATAATAAACGATATACTTGAAGGTGAATATAGGAAGGCATTCTTTGGATCAGCATGTTGGTTGTGGTTCTATCTTGGAGCAATGTACCTTGGACTATTCGTATACAAGTTTGATATTGGAAAGTGGATGTCTGGATTAACATTAACAGTACCATTAGTAATTCTACCAATAGTCTTAATGCTCGTGGGAATGATGATAACTGAAGGTCCAATAGATGGATTCGCCCATGCATTTGAAGCTGCAATAAGCTCCCTCTCCCACACAGTTTCCTATGGACGTGTACTTGCATTATCCCTTTCACATGGAATGTTAAGTCACCTCCTCTCTTCAGCAGCTCCAGCTTTAGGCATGCTTGGATACATTGTACTAGCCATAGGAACAATATTCCTTGTAATGGCTTTAGAGGGACTAGTATCCTTCACACACGTCTTAAGGTTAACGTGGGTTGAATTTGGATTCAAATATTTCCGTGGTGGAGGAAGAGAATATAAACCTCTAGGGATTCATTAACCTCATAAGATTTATAAGTTGTTTATATCATGATAGTATAGCTTCAATGCTGGGGGTATATGGCGTATGGACCAGGTAATCACAGGCCTATTAGGCGTTTTGCTATCAAGTTGTGTGCCCATAGCTGGAGCAGCCTATGGAATTATAACTGCAGGAATATCAATGGCTGGAGCTGGAACTGAACGCCCGGAGATAGTTACGAGATTGCTTCTTGCAGTGGTATTGGCTGAGGCTATAGGAATCTATGGGCTATTAACATCAATAATGCTAATAGGAAAACTATCCATAATTGTGACATCCTATGAAGCTGCCATGAAAAGTTTAACGGCGGGTGCTATAATGGCTGTATGTGGTTTAATGGCTTCAATAGCCATAGCCTATACAGGCTCAGCTATGGCTGGAGCTGGAGTTGAAAAACCTGAAATTGTTACGAGAACACTATTAGCAGTAGTTCTAGCTGAGGCTTTAGCAATCTATGGACTGCTAATATCCATTATGCTGATAGGTACAATATAAGTGTATATGGCGGCATCCATGTCTTCAATAGAATGCTTTAAAACTGAAATTGAAGAGCTGGAGAGAAAAGCTAAATCCACTAAGAGAAGGTATAGGCAATCTATTTTAAAGGCTAAAATCGGTATTAAGCGGTTTGCCTACGTTAGGGCTGAACTTCATAGTAGGATTGAGGAGGTTAAGTCTGGACTTCACGACAAGGTTGAAAATGCTATTCATGACAATATTAAGCGTATACATAGACCTGGCTTCAGACCCGAGGAGAGTTTGACAAAAATATATGGTATGATTGATAAACCAAGCTACATTCTGAAAGTTAAGCCCTCAAAAATTCTAATGGTAAAGTATTATTTAACCAGAGCTTTAGGTGGCATTGTAAATTCACTAGCCCGTTTTAAGGCTTTCCTTGCAGACGAGTTTTCCACACCACCAATACTTTACTCTAAATCCTACCCTCTTTCAATGATTGAACTCAGATTTTGGTATACTGGCGTTTATGGGAGGTTGACCCTTAGATTTAAGGGATTTAAGAATGCTTTTATACGTTGGAAGTCTAATTTGGGCAATTATAAGATTAGAATAGATGGTTCTAAAGGCATGATTAGGGAGAGAATTGAGAACTCTATTCAGAGGGGTAAGAACGCTATTAGGAGATTCTTCGATTGAGCTGTTAACATGACAACAATTTTAAATTATAATTTCCTCCATTATCTTTTCTTTTGGCAGTTCAAAGCTCTTCCCATATGCTATGACCTTTAGATTCTTCATTTCAATCATTTTCCGTGTTAAGTATGCTAGTACTGGTGATATGTCGTATCTGAATCCAGACACCCAAACCCTCTTATAATTCTTGTATATCTCTTTGCTGAACAATTTTTCCAGAGCGTCTAATTCACCCTTCGCCAATGCTTCTAATCCTCTATTCAGTAGGTTTGGGTAATCCTTACTTAATGCTTCCCTTAATGCTTCATTATAATTTCCCTTTTCAAATGCACTCTTAAGCTTCTTTAACTTAACTTTATATGTTGGTGTTATTACGTATTCTTCTAGTTCGCTCCAATCTATTCCAATCTTCTTTGCTCTTAAAACGTTCTTTACGTTTGTTAAATCTATTTCTAATCCTAACAGTTCCCTGATGCTTTTCAAGCTTTTCCCATCGAGCTTCTTAGCTTCATTCATCAATTCCCTATACGTCATTCTTTCTATTCTTGCTTCAATTATCTTTATATCCTTCACTCCACCTTCTATAGCTTCATTTAATGGTATTGGTAATCCTAATTCCATCAATTTTCCTATAACTTCCTCTATATCCTTTGATTCTTCATAAACCTTTACGTATTCCTCTACACTTAACCCTAGAGGTATTGGTGTTATATGTTGCTTTAATCTTTCTACTTCAGCATTGAGTGTTTTTAATCTTAGCAGTGCTTTTATGTTTTCAGCTTCATATTTCATCATATGTAGTGCTATAACCTTCATGGCTTCTGTTGGAAGCCACTTCAATACTTTAATATAGCTTTTCGTCAATTCTTCTAAAAGTATTTTTTCCAATTCAATTGGTGTTGGAGTTTTATACATCCCCCTAAACGCATGTCCATATGGTGTTCTTTTCAATTCATCTATTAACTCATCATAGCTTAATTCTGCAAGTTTAAGGTATTGCTCATATGCTATGAACTCCCTTTTCATCCCCCTAATCTTAGTGTTTATAAATCCATACCTCAATATTCCAAGCAATTCTCATCAACCTTTACAGAACTCTTTTGAACTCTTTTATTTACATCTTATACTTATCCTTTTTTGTCAGTAGATATACTGTTATAATTATTAGCCATATGAAAACTCCTATTGTCATCCCTATTCCAGCATAGAATTCACTTATCATTCTTCCAAGGAAGTAACCTAGAACGATTAATGGTATCATTGTTAGTAGTAGTATTATGCTTTTAGTCATCATGTATCTGAACACGATCCTCTCTCTCCTCATCTCCTCAATTGTTGCTTTCCTTTCAATTCTCGCTTCTTCTCTCATTCCCCCTTTACTTTTAATTATGATCTTTGCGCCTTCCACAACTTTTTGAATTGAATTGTATGGTTTATTGTTTTCCATGTTTATCTTGCATGCCTCATATATCACTCTTATCGGTACATACTCTGCACGTTTCATCCAATCATCAATTTTAGTGCTTTCAACTTTTACTCTGATAATGAAATTCTCTCTCCCAATGGTTTCCATGGCAGTTTTAATGGCATTTAAAACCTTTTCCGTTGGCTCTACATATAAGTCTTCTTCGATCATAAGTCTTCACTTAAATGAATTTCCTCCTCAATTTTTAACCGTTATCTTTTTATAATGTTCATAAGTAACTAATTTTGTTAGTTTAATTGATGCTTGTTTGGTGAGGGGTTATGTTGTACTATTCCCCTTGGCTTGTTTGGATAATACCAATTGTTGGTGCGATACTTACACCTTTAATAGCTCGTTTAGGTGAAAAAGTTAGGGATTACTTTGCAGTTTTATGTTCACTTCTAGCGGCTTTAATGGCTACACTCAATTTTTCATATGTATTGTCTGGTAAAGTTTATGTTCCCGGAGTAGGTTATGTTCATCCCCCAGTTGATTGGCGTGTTAAATGGTTTGTTGTTCCGGGCTTCTACCTTGATGTGGGGGTGCTTATAGATCCCCTGAGTACTTTTATGGGGCTCATCGTGGCCTGGATATCATTTCTAATTATGGTTTATAGTTTGGGTTATATGCATGGTGAAGAGGGGTTAACTAGATACTGGTTCTTCATGAACTTCTTTATTGGAAACATGCTCCTACTAGTTATGTCAGATAACATTTTACAAATGTTATTTGGATGGGAAGGTGTTGGATTATGCAGTTATCAGCTTATAGGATTCTACTATAGTGATGAGAGGAAGCGTTGGATTGGTGATATTCCACCATCACATGCTGGTATGAAGGCATTTATAACCACAAAGATTGGTGATATATGTCTAATGATAGCTTCATTCATAATATTCTCCATATCTGGAACTTTCAATTTCCTTGATCTTCAGGTAAATCATGAGTGGATAATTGAGCTTGCCAAGCTTGGCTTAATAGTTCCGGTTACAATATTATTGTTTGGGGGTCCTATTGGTAAATCTGCACAATTCCCACTTCATGAATGGCTTCCAGAAGCTATGGCTGGTCCAACATCAGTTTCAGCTTTAATACATGCTGCAACAATGGTTAAGGCTGGAGTATATCTTGTAGCCCGCTTATTCCCAACAATATACTATGGTTTTGAAGTTGCGGTGGAGCATGTTCATGGACTCGCAATTGAAGGCTTAATCCTTCAAGCTCGCCAAAACTTCTTCTTAACTGTGGCTTGGATTGGTGCATTTACAGCCTTTTTAGCTGCTACTCAAGCTACGGTTAGTAGGGAGTTGAAGAAGGTTTTAGCTTACTCAACTATTTCGCAGATTGGTTATATGATGCTTGGTTTAGGTGCTGGTGGATTAGCTATGGATCCATCCACTGGATTTGTGGCAGGTATATTCCATCTAGCTAGTCATGCAATATTTAAAGCTCTCCTATTTATGGCTGCTGGAGCAGTTATACATGCATGTGAGAGTACCAATATGTTTGATATGGGTGGTATTAGGAGGGATATGCCAATAACCTTCGCTACGATGCTTGTAGGTGCATTATCTCTTTCAGGTATACCTCCATTAAGTGGTTTCTGGAGTAAAGAGGTTGTTTTCACAGCATGCATGATTTCTGGGCAATACTTTTTGTTGGCTTTAGCAGCAGTTACGGCTGCAATAACATTCTTCTATAGTCTACGTATGATTGCAATAACTTTCCTTGGATCTAAAAGTGAGCATTTGGAGGAGCTTGAGCATGAAGGTCATCATGTACATGAAGTTTCAAAGGTTATGTGGGTTCCATACACTATATTGGCTGCTGCCACGATTGTATTAGGCTTTGTAGGTCCATTATTTGAGCATTTCATGCATGAATTCCTTGAACCATCAATGCACATATTACATCATGAAGTCAAGTTTTCGATTATGGTTTATGGTGCAGTGGAATCTCATAGTGGTATTCCCATGCAATTGATTACAACAACCATTACTGCTTGTATGTTGGTGATTGGAGGTTTACCTGCATATTACCTTTACATATCTAGAAAAGTGGATCCTGCAGAGTTTGTGGAGAAACATGGTTTGAAGGGGTTATACAATTTCCTCTACAATAGATGGTATATTAATCCAACGTATTATCGTCTATTCGTCTATTCTCTGATAAATGGAAGTTTGATTCTATTTAGGAATTTTGAGAAGGCTGTTATTGATGCATTCAATTACATTCTTGCTAACTCCATTGTAAAGCTTAGTGGTGTAGTCTATAGATACTTTGAGAAACCTGTTTTGGATGGATTAAACTATACGATTGCATATGCCTTTGCATCGTTTTCCCAAGCTTTTAGGAGAATTCAAACTGGCGTTTCATCATTTAACATTATGGGAATGGTTTTAGGTATAATATTGCTAATAATCCTCATAATATTTAGGATATTCTGAGTTCATTAAATCTTATAACTTTTTATAGCTCTATCTTAATTAGTGGAGTTAGATAATTCTAATATTGAGATATGGGGGGTCAAAGCCACTTATATTTAGGTTTGATGGTATGGGTGATTTAGCGTCATGAATCCCATTAGAGTTAGAGTTAGAGGGATATATTCTACTGCTCTCTCAAAGATTTTTATTGATGAAGGTTATAGGGTTGTTCAACCATCAAAGATAGCTGAGGATAGGTTTAATATTGATGAAGAAGCTGAGTTTATGCCTTACGATATTGATGTTTTTGATCGTGAGGATAAGTATGGGGTTCACATTCTTGCTTCAAGGAAGCTTGTGGATGAAATTAGGAAGATTATACATAAATATCTTTTTGATGCAATTTTAAATGTTGAATCATATAGTGTTAGGGGAATTTATAAGGGTAGAGTTGAAGCTATTGACAAAGTTAAAGGGATTGCATACGTCTCAATAGAGGATGGGCTTATTGGGACTTTAAAACTTCATGATGAATCTTTAAAGATTGGTGATGAAGTTATTGTTCAAGTGGATAAGATTTCAGTGGTTTTTGGTAAACCTATATTGACTACACGTATAGGGTTGGCTGGGGAACATGTAGTTCTATTTAGAGGTGAGGGGGTGAAGCTTAGTAGGAGGCTTCGTATTAAAGGTGTTGTGGATGATGATCTGAAATCCTACTATGATATACTCCCAGAAGGGTTCGGTGTAATATTTAGGTCTTCATTTAAAAGTGCATCTAAGGAGGATATTTTAAATGAGATTTCAAATTTAATTCGCAAATATGAGGAATTGCAGAGTTCTTTGCAGAATTCCCCTGTTTGGAGCTTACTGGTTGAAGGGTACTCGCTTATGAACGTATTATTCCCCCATGATTCCAAAATTGTTTTAGATGATATTAGGAGGAAGGTTACTCCAACTGTGAGTTCACATCACTACTTCAAATCTCTCGGTAAATTGCAGTCTAATCTCGTTGACAAAATTGAGGAGGCAATGAAACTTGGGGTTAATGTTGAGAGCATGGTTTCTGAGCTTGAACATTTTAAACGTAAGTTTATTGGAAGTATAAAGTTCTTGGAGCACGTTAAACTTAATGGTGAAGTTGTACTGCTCGGCAATATTGAATTTGTTAGAGTTTTTGATGGTGGACTGGAAATTGTTAGGAGAGTTAAATCTCCAGGTATCTATGATGGTTTAAATGTTGCTAGGAAAGTTGGGGATAAGATTTTAACTACAATAAGATTTGGTGATTGGTATTATGTTTCAAAATACTATTCTAGTGATGGCAAATTTATTGGAGCTTACGTGAACATAAATACTCCTGTGGAAATCTATCCTGGCAGATTGAGGTATATTGATTTAGCAGTAGATGTATGTATTAAACCGAATTGTGAAATTAAAGTACTGGATTTAGAGATTCTTGATAATGCACTTAGATCTAGCGTAATATCTGAGCGTCTCTATGAATTTATACATTATGTTATTGGGGAAGTTAAATCTAATGTTGTGAATGAAATACTGCACAATACGGTCTTTTAAATCATAAAAGTTTTATACTGTATATAGTTATAACATTAATGTTACGAATTTGACGTGGAGGTGTGTTGATGTTCGCTGAGGGTTTAGCCTTCTCAATCATAGTGATCTTGTCCATCTTTCTACCAATAACATACATTGTTGGTAGGTGGATTGGAAGTAAATGTGGTTGGATTGCATTTATCCCCCTACTATACTCATTCATAGCTTCACTAATGCTCATACCAATAGTCTCTTCAATGGGTCCAGTGCTCTTCTTCATACCCTTAGTGCCATCTATAGGTTTAAACTTCGGCTTTCTAGTTGATGGTTTAAGTTTACCCATAATATTCACAGTTACATTGTTGTGTGCTGTAGTATCGATATATTCAATGCCCTACATGGAGCATCATATAGGAGAAGATAAAGCTCAACATGCTGCTTACTACGCTTTATATATACTTTACGCTTTAGGGATGATTGGAACAGCTTTATCCACAAACCTCATTCAATTCTACTTCTTCTGGGAGCTTATGTTGCTACCATCATGGGCTTTGATAAACATTTGGGGTTATGGTGAGAGGGAGAAAATTGCATTGAAATACTTCATTTATACACATGTAGGTGCACTTGGATTACTTGCAGGAATATTAACTTTGTACTCAATATATGGAACCTTCGAACTCCCATTAATTGCTTCTCTTAGTCGCTTTACACATCCCGGTGAATATTTGAAGTGGGCTGTTGTGGCAATGTTTTTCGGTTTTGCTGTTAAGATGGCTATAGTCCCATTACACACATGGCTTCCAGATGCACATGCAGAAGCTCCAACACCCATAAGTGCACTATTATCACCAGCAATGATTGGACTTGGTGGATATGCAACTGTAAGGATAATTTACTCAGCATTTCCAGATCTTTGGGGTTCATTTAGCTTAGCTTTAAGTGCATTAGCCATTATAACGATGGTTTATGCTGGAGCCATGGCCCTTGCACAAGATGATATTAAGAGGCTACTAGCATATTCTAGTGCTTCTCAGATGGGGTACATATTACTGGGACTTTCAAGTGCAGATCCCGTTGGGGTTGGTGGAGCAATGTATCATTATGTTAGTCATGGGACATGTAAAGCTGTCCTCTTCATGGTTGCTGGAGCATTGATGCTTGAAACTCATGGTTTAAGGAGTATTTCGAAATTTGGTGGTTTAGCTAGGAAGATGCCTTTAACTGCGGTTGCAGCTTTAATAGGGTTTTTGGGTATTGCTGGGACGCCACCATTAAATGGTTTTCAAAGTGAGTGGATGATCTTTACTGGAGCTTTCCATGGAGCTATAGAATCTCATGATGCTATGAGGCTTATTGTAGTTGCACTTGGACTTGTAGGTAGTGTATTGACGGCTGGTTATGCCCTGTGGACTATTAGGAGAGTTTTCTTTGGTCCTTTGAAGGATGAATTGGAGGAGGTTCATGAACCTTCAATCCTCGTTTTAGCTCCAATGATGGTGCTAGTCTTCTTCACTGTTCTCCTCGGAATATACCCGAGAATTCTCATGGATCTTCTAGTATCATTTCTAAGTCAAATCTAACTTTACACTCTCTATTTTCAGCTTATTTATATCTATACCAGCATCGTACAAGTTTTTAAGTGCATGTGTTGTGGCAACTCCACTCATTATCCCTTCACTTTTATATATTGCCTTCCACTTCAAAACTGTATGTTTACTTCTACTCTTATATGTTATTTGATGTACAACATCTGCTTTAACTATATCCACAATTTCACCACTATGTATTTCAAAGCTTCCCACAACACTCTTACTATTGGCATTCAACCATATTCTCCCAGAAATTTCTGGGTAGAGGTTTCTTTGATTGAAATGTTGCTCTAAAACTGATAGGTTGTGTCTAGCTATGGATATCAGTATGAACTTCTTAAATTCATTCAACTTAACTCTACCCTCAACTTTAAATAAAACTTCCTTCTTCAATCTTTCAATATTCCTCTCTGAAAGACATTTATCGCATATATTCCCGTCAGCTAATCTACCACAATATATACAGATTCCATCAGTCAATTTCATGCGCCCCTTATACTTGCCTTCATTATTCAATTTAAGCTAGACATAATATTTTTCTCATCAATTTAAATATAATTTTACATTCCTCCATATATAGACTACCATTACACATGTGAGGAGATGTTGAAATAGGGGGTGGGCTTTCATCAAGATGTTGTAAAAACTTACAGTTCACTAGATCTATCTACATAGTTCTTAGTGTACTTCTTAGGTTTTAGTGTTTCTATAATGTAGTTAAAGGCGGCTTCAGGATCAGTTCTACCACATGTAAATGCATCTATTGTGGCATATTCTAGGTTTGGCCATGCATGTATTGATATATGTGATTCTAGGACAACTCCTATCACAGCATTGTATTCACCTATGCTATAAGCTTCAACACTTACCAATTTTGCCTTTGCAACTTCTGCTGCTTTGACAATCAACTCTTTTAGGAATGTTATGTCAGCTAACATGTTTTTGTCGCATCCGTAGAGGCTTCCATATACGTGTTTTCCAACAGCTTTTATCTCCTCCGCCTGCATTTCCCCCCTCCTATCATAATAGAATATAAAATTTAAACTTTTCTATGGCTTTTTCCATCTTTTTATGGAAAAATTCGGTTTTAATATTGCTTTTTAGACTTCTCCTATTCAAAATTTAGTTTTAAACAGAAATTTTCCGTTTAAAATCAATTTAAACCTAAAATTTTGGTTTAAATTAAAAATAAGAGTTTATTTTTTGATTTCTTCTGATTTAAAGTTTAAATTTTCCTTTTCATTTAATTTTTCTGTTGCATGTATGTCATCTTTAAACGTTTAGTTCAAATATTCCTCTAAACATAACATTATTGTATGTCTCATAAACGTCTATTTGGCACTTCTGGTGTGAGGGGGGAGATCAATCGTACTTTAACTCCTGAATTGGCTGTTAAACTTTCAATGGCATTTTCAAAATTTCTAGGAGGGTCTGGGGATATTGCCATTGGATTTGATGCAAGGTTTCCATCTAGGGTTTTAGTTGAAGCCTGTATTTCTGGTGCATTGTTTTCAGGTTTAAATGTTTACTATGCTGGTTTAGTTCCAACCCCAGTACTTCTACATTTAGTTAAGATTTTAAAGCTTGATGGTGCCATAATGGTTTCAGCAAGTCATACTCCTTCAAGATTTTGTGGGATAATGTTCTTTAAGGGTGATACTGGAGAGCTTTCACAATCAGAATCCATTGTAATTGAAGATCTTTTAAATTCAAATTTACAATTTAGTGGGATTATTGGGGATTTGGAATATTTACATGATATATGTGGATTATATGTTGAATCGGTTATTGGGGGTTTTGGTAACATTGGAAGGGTTGGAGGATTTAGAGTTGTTGGAGATATGGGTAATAGTGCATATGCACCATATTTTCAAGCATTGTTTGATCGTTTAGATATTGAATTCATTGATGTTAATTCTCATCCTGATGGTTTTTTCCCTGGTAGAGGTGCTGATGTCAATGTTTCAAGTTTACGTGATGTTTCAAGTATGATAGTTAATGGTGTTGGAGATTTCGGTTTTGGTGTTGATGGTGATGGTGATAGGTGTATATTTGTTGATGAACATGGATGTGTGATTTCAGGTGATCTTGCTGGAGCAATTTTTGCCCGTGAAATCTTATTGAAGACTGGTGGTGGTGTAATTGTATGCCCAATAAATACATCTAATTTGATAGTTGATGTTTCCAAGAAGTTTAATGGTAGAATTCATTTCACTAGGGTTGGTCCACCTGAAATAGTTGAAGCTGTTAGGAGGATTGATGGTGTTGTTTTTGCTTTTGAGGAATCTGGGAAGTATATTTGGCCTCAAAACATACTTTATGGAGATCCAGGCTATGCTATAATGTACATGTTGATGCTAGTTTCAAAGTATGGGTCGATATCCAATATCATTAAGGATTTCCCAAAATACTTCCAATTCAAGATTGCAATTCCATGTGTAGATGAGTATAAAGAAATTACCCTCATATCCGTTAAGGCAAAACTTCTAGATATGTTTCAACCAAAGGAGATTATTGATATTGATGGTTTGAAGATAATTTTCGATGAAGGTTGGGTTTTACTTAGGCCTTCTGGAACAGAAGATGTTTTCAGGGTTTTTGTTGAGAGCCTAGATGAAAATTGGGCTTCAAAAATGTTTGATATATGTGTTGGATTAGTTAAGGATACCATTAAATCTCTATCTAAATAAGTCTTTTTCCTCTGGGTATAGTAGATTCTTTATTGAGTCGTCTCCCCTTGGGTAATCATACCCCCTAATTACAACTACTGGAATTCTATCACTTTTACCCATAGCTAATTCAGCTGCAGCTGCAAGTTCATCGACTACGGCTATTTGGGTTACCCTTAACATGTAGCCATACATGTCTTGACTCCCCCTATAATCCTTTATAACTTTAATTCCAGCAACCCCTATGGCAAAGTTCACATGCCCCCTCCTCCAAGCCCTCCCAAAAGTGTCTGATATTATAACTGCAACATCAACATTCTTTATCTTCATTATGTCTTCCTTTATTCTCCTGGCTGATTGATCTGGATCTTCTGGTAGTAGTGAAACTACTTCCTCATCTCCAGCGACGTTGGATTTATCTATCCCTGCATTGGCGCATACGAATCCATGTTTCGTTTCAACTATTAAATGTCTATTTTTCATTTTCACTATTTTATTGCTCTCTCTAAGTATTAACTCCACAAGTTCAGGGGTTTTCCCAGTTAATTCTGCAACTCTCCTTGCGAATGGTGATGGTTGTACATCGCTTAACCTAACTATCCTACCTTCAGCCTTGGCAACTATCTTGCTTGCGACGACTATTATATCTCCCTCCCTTAGTCCTCCAATCTGTTCATCGGCTTTTTCACATATCATTTTTGCTAAGTCGTCTCCAGCCTTTATATCTGGGATTCCCTTCAACCCAATTATCTCTATCTTCTTATAGTTCATCTTCACCACGCACCTTCATGGTTAATAATACTAGTATTCCACCCCATAATGCTACAGTTAATGTCACTGCTAGCATAGATATAAATATGCCTATCCATCCAATAATTGTTGCCAGCATGATATTCCCCGAGGATAGCATGTTTATTGAAGTGTCTAATAGCCAATTGGCTATCAATGCGAAGGGTTGAGCCCACCTCTTCTTCATTAATGCATATTTTGCTTCTACTATCATCTTATAAATTTCTGATTCCCCTGCAACTTTAAATCCGAAACTGATGAATTTTAATGTTAGATCTCTTCCAGCAGCCATGCTCATGTATTGTATTAGTGTGTCTGTGTCACTTATGGTTGTCCCCTTAATTTCCCTGAACAGTTTTTGTAGGAAGCTTGTTCCGCCATTCTCTTCAACTACAGTTTTCACTATCATGTATGATGCTGCATAGTAGCTTAGTATATTTGATGGTGTTTGTAGTGGATTCCACCATTGCACGAATCCATAGTTGCCACTCAATTGTTTAGCGGTATCCTCTAAGGTCTTTACTCTTGATAGTGCTCCAGTCCATCCCATGTTCATTGTCAAATTTATGCTAAGATATTCCGCTAACCCTTCATGTAACCATAGTACGTTTGGTGATATTCCGGCAGCCCATGTGAAGTGATGTATGAGTTCATGGAGTGCTATTTGCTCCCAGAATCCCTGTACAGTTCTCGTGTATAGTAGGTTTAGGTATATGTTTCCTAGGTGTGTTCCATTGAATGGTATGTACCCCCCTGTTCCAAGATCTGTCATTCTTGGTGCAAAGAAGATTATCCTTATGTTTGTGAGGTTTACACCAAATATCTTTGTTAGATTAGTGTAGAATGTTTCGTATGTTCTTATTAGGTTTTCCGCTATATCCATATATCTATGTGGTGTTATAACTTCAAATATCCCCTTACTGTAGGTCTTTAGATTTCCAGGCATGCTTGTAGTGTATTCTATGGCTATCCTTGCACTATTTGTTTGGAGCTTTATAGTTATCTTTTGCTTTCTATCTTCAAATGTTATGCTTGTAGGTGGTGGTTGCACATTTCCTTCTAAAACTTTGCTGTCTTCTGGTAGATATACGTATACTATTCCAGTATCTGCTGGGTTGAAGTATATTTGTGGTGAATAGAAGAAACATCGGGGTTCAACTATCAATGCACCATTATCCATTGTGTAATTCAATTTTAATTTGAAGTTTGGATCTCCTAGATATGTGAATGTGAAGTTGTCGTAGAATGCGAATTCCTCCCCCTCCCTCGTATATGCCCTCTTAACTTCTCCATGCACTATGCTTCCACTAATTACTGTTAGTGTATATTTTGTGAAGTTTCTGGGTACTAGAAGCCATGATCTTCCACTTGTAATATGTGAGTCATATGTTATTGTTACCTTTGTTACTCCATCGTAGTCTACATCACATATGTATGTGTATAATCCATTGTGTTGTGATGTGTTTAATTTATTGTAGGCTTGTATTGTATGGGTTGTTGTGGGGATGGAGATTACTATCATTATTAGTAGTATTGTAATGTTTCTCCATAGTTTCTCCATTTTTCAAGCCTCCAGGGATTTTCTGGCTAATACTATGTATCCGGTATGTCCTATCATTAATGTTTCTGGTCTTGTTTCATTTGGCTTTACTTTCCATCTCCTCTGAATGTTCTCTATACATTCTATTCCAACGAATTTCGCTTTTTCCAATGCTTCAACAGTTTTTATCACTTGTTCTATTGATGGGCTATAGCTGACTATTACCCCCCAATCTGCTAGTGCCATGTATGCTTTTTCAACTATCATCCATGGTGATGGTAGGTCGAGTATTACTGCATCTACATCTTTTTCATCAAATCCTTCATTTACATCTCTAAGTTTTAATTCCACGTAATCCATTAATCCAGCTCTTTCAATATTGCTTTTAGCTACTCTTATATGATCTTCCCTATTGTCGTAACTGTATACTTTACCGTTTGGCTTCACATAGTATGCTAATGCTATTGTGAGAGCTCCTGAACCTGTTCCAGCCTCTATAACTCTTGATCCTGGGCCTATTCCAGAGTAGTGTATTATTGTTGCGATGTCTTTTGGGTATATTATTTGCGTTTTCCTGGAAGCTTTCATTATATAGTCTCTTATGGTTGGTTTGAGTATGTGGAATTCGATTCCAAGGTGGCTTTTCACTTTTTCCCCATATCTTTTCCCTATTATGTCGTTCATCTTTATGTACCCCTTATGGCTGTGGAGTACTTGATCTCTCTTTAGTTTTATCATGTAGTTTACTCTTTGATCGAAGTATAATATTACATCATCGTTTTCACGTATCATTCCAGCACCTCGCAGAACGTTTTGATTTCAATAGCTCCCTTGTATTTGCTGTATTCTCCTTAATATTTCATCCAATTTCCCCTCGATCCTCCTTAAATCTTCGATTATCTTTATAAGTAGCTTGATTGTTTCATTATGTAAGTATATTCCTTGTGGTATTGATTCTGTTAGGCTTCCTTCACTCATTAACCTATAGAATATGAGTCTTTCCCGTAATAGTTTATCAAGATCCCTACTTTTATCTTCACTCATAGGTTGGTCATGATTATATGGGTTTAGGTGTTTGTTAAATTTTTCCCATTACACCGTACTATGATAAGCTATATAGCTATTTTGTGGATATTGTTTATAGGTGTATTTTGTGAAGTTTAAGGATTATATTGCCTCGGTTTCTAGGTCTAGGGGGAGTAGGATAATTCTGGCTTTGGATTTATCTATGCTTCCAAGGGATGAGGGGTTTTGGTCTTTGAAGGAGAGGGCTATGAAGATTTTATCTCTAGTTTCACAATACATATGTGCTGTTAAAATTAATATGCAATTGTTATTGCCTCTTGGACTTTATGGTGGGGTTAGTGATATTGTGGATTTAGCACATGATCTTGGTATTCCAGCTATAATTGATTGTAAGCTTAGTGATGTAGGTCACACGAACCTTTGGGCTACAAAGCATTATTTTGAAGCGGGATTTGATGCTATAATAGTTAATCCAATGGTTGGTTGGAGTGAGGGTGTTGAACCCGTATTTGAGGTTGCTAAGGAGTATGGTGGTAGGGGGGTTATACTCCTCACATATATGAGTCATAAAGCTTCCCCTGAAAGTTATGAGCTTCCAGTTTACGTTGAGGGGGGGTTTAAACCTCTATACATGCTTTTCGCTGAGAGAGCTCTTAAATGGGGGGCTGATGGAGTTGTTGTTGGAGCAACATATCCTGAGAAGATTAGGGAGGTTAAAAAGTTGCTTGGAGACTATATTCCAATATATACTCCTGGAGTTGGTTTTCAAGGTGGGGATGTTAAGAATTGCTTGGATGCAGGTTCAGAATATTTTATTGTGGGGAGAGCTATATTTCAGGCAGATGAACCTGAAGTTGCAGCTAAGAGGTTTAGGGATGTGAGTTGGGTTTAACGTGTTGATGAATATATCCTCCAAAGCTCAATTATTTTTGGTATGAAGTCTTCTATCCTATATCCTTGGCCTATTCCAGGGCATAGTGCATCGAGGTATAGGTATAATTCCATATTATCAATTTTAATTCTCGCATTTATTTCGTTAACATTCTCTATTGGTTTTACTGATACATGGAATGGGTATAGTTTACAGCATAATGGTCTTTCAAGATAGTTCATGCAGTATGCTATTCCATTAACTTTTGTTAGGAATATGCATGAACTATCATTCTTTTTGGATAAGTAGTATTTGCCATTGTAGTATACTACTATGGGTCCATACTTCCTTGTAAATGATGCTGCTTCATTCATTTTTAATGGTACTATGTATGCTCTGCAACATTCACCACATCTAATACATCTCCAGAGTACAGCTTCCCTCCAAGGTATATATCTCTCCCCTCTCTCCATGGTCGTTCACACAGTTTATGGAATGTTTAGCTATTTTTATAAATTTTCAATTCTCAAATTTTAATTTGGTGTATTGTTTGAGTCTAATATTCTTGGGGGATTTGAAGAGTGTTGATTTTAATAGCATAATTGATCGTTTGAAATCTTCATCGCCTAATGTTGGTTGCGTACTATTATTCATAGGGTTCGTTAGGGCTGAGGGTGCTGATGGAGGGGCTGTGAAGGAGCTTAATTATGAAGCTTATGGTGATCTAGCTAAATCTGAATTGGAAAGTATAGTTGGGGATGCTATGAAGTGTGATGGTGTTTACTCTGTGGCTGTTATGCATAAAGTTGGGCGAGCAGTACCAGGTGAACATACATTTATAGTTGGAGTTGCATCTAAGCATAGGAGTGAAGGGTTTAAGGTTTTAAGGGAGATTGTTGAGAGGGTTAAGAGTGAAGTTCATATATGGAAGAAGGAGGTTACTGATAAAGGTGAAGTATGGATCTCCCATAAATCGTATGCTTAACATTTTTAAATTGATAGCCTATCCTATTACTTGGTGTTGGATGTGTCTCTTGATAAGAGGATTGAAGATGCCATTGTAATGCTTCTTAAAGCTGCATCAATATATCTACCACAAGATGTTAAGAATGCATTGATTAAAGCTAGGGATTTGGAAGATAATCCACTTGCAAAGGCTCAGCTTGATGCGATCATTAAGAATTGTGAGCTTGCTGAAGCTGAGGGGAAACCTATATGTCAAGATACTGGGCTCATATCATTCTACGTTTCCGTGGGAGACGAATTTCCAGTTAAAGGTGCATTGGCTGATATACTTAGGAGAGCTACCATTAGAGCCACTAGGGAAATACCTCTTAGACCAAATTCAGTGGATGTTTTAAGTGGGAAGAATCCTGGCGATAATACTGGTAGATATGTGCCACATATAGATTGGGAGCTTATACCAAATAATAGTGAACTTAAGGTAACGGCATTTCCAAAAGGTGGTGGTAGTGAGGGGCCGTGTTTAGCGAAGGTCATCCTCCCCACTGAGGGGTTAAAGTATGCTAAGAAGATGGTTTTAGATGCTGTTGTGGAAGCTGGACCTAAACCATGCCCACCCACAGTTATAGGGGTTGGTTTAGGTGGAACCATGGATTTCGCAGTTAAACTTGCTAAGAAGGCTTTGCTTAGACCTATTGGTGTTAGGAGTGATGTTGAAGATATAGCTAAACTTGAAGTTGAATTGCTTGAGCTTGTGAATAGTTTGGGTATAGGTCCACATGGGGTTGGCGGTAGAACTACTGCTCTAGATGTTCATGTAGATTGTGCTCATAGACATCCAGCATCATACGCTGTGGCTGTGGTTTTCAATTGCTGGGCTGTTAGAAGGTCTACTATGATCATGGATTCCAAGGGGAACGTAGATTTCATAACCCATAAGTTCATGAATGAATTGTGGAGGTGAATGTTTTTGGAGTATTATTTGAAAACTCCGTTAAGTGAGGGGGATGTTAGGAAGCTTAATGTTGGAGATGTGGTTTACCTTAGTGGGATTGTTGTTACCGCTAGGGATGCAGCTCATAGTAGAGCTTTATCTATCTTGAAGTCTGGTGGATCTTTACCAATAGATTTGAAGGGGCTTGCAATATACCATTGTGGTCCAGTTGTTGATAAGAAGGATGATAAGTGGGTTATTGTAGCTGCTGGTCCCACGACGAGTACTAGGATGGATCTATTGGAGTATGAGTTTATTGAGAAGACTGGTGCTAGGATGATTATTGGTAAGGGTGGTATGGGAAGTAGGACTGTTGAGGCTTGTAAGAATTTCGGAGCAGTTTACACGATATTTACTGGTGGAGCAGCGGTATTGGCTGCTAAGGGTATGAAGAGGGTTTTAGATGTTCACTGGCTAGATTTAGGTATCCCTGAAGCTTTGTGGGTTATTGAAGTTGAGAATTTCGGTCCATTAATGGTTACCATAGATTCACATGGAAACAACTTCTACGATTCAATAAGTAGGGAGGTTTATAGGAGGCTTAGAGAAGAGATATATCCAAAGATTGGAGTTCAAGGTTAACTTTAGTTTAAATTGATATTTTCTTTTTGATACTTCCCCTCATATGTCTTATGTGGTTCTTCTTCCAATTCTATGAATATCAATTGAATTATCCTTGCATTCTTGTATAGTGTTATTCCATGCTCATTGTATACGTGTAATAGACTTTCACTTCTACCAATATACCCTGGATCCCAAAGTGCTGTGTTTATTGTAGCTCCACATCTTAATAGTGATGATCTTGGTAATCCTATTGCAATCATGTTTCTAGGTATCTTTATAATTTCATTGTATATTATCTTGTATGCTCCCATCTTTAAATGTACTTTACCCTCATTATCGAATGGTATTTGCTCTACTTCTGGGATCCTCCTATACTTGTTCGTCAAGTCTATGGTTCCTGAATCTATAAACTTCCAAACGCTATTCAAAGTTAATTCTATTCCTGCTGGTTGAATTTGCATTTCAGGTGATATGAGATTTTCCACAATCCCCATCTTATATGCTTTCATTCCAGTTATTATCATGATTACCCCTCCCAGAACATTCTAGTTCTAAGATATTCTTTCTCAGCTTCCAATATTTCTAGGTAGAATTCCTCTTCAGTCTTCATATATCCTTTAAGTATTCTCGCTGCTGTTGTCGGCCCAACCCCTCTAGCTGCTAAGGCTATTAAAGCCCTTTTACCATAACTCATTATTAAGCTTATGCTTCTCTGGAATTCTTCAAAACTCTTCTTTTCATCGTCACTCATCTTTATACCCCTATGCCACTTCCCCAATATTTTCAATATATCTTCCCTATGCGTTGCTCCCACAGCTTTTGCACCACATTTTGGGCAAACTATTTCTTCTGGTAGGTATTTCACTTTATATCTACCCATCCACTTCCTACAATGTATACATGCAAGTATAATCTCCCTATTTTGTAATCTCTCTTTAACGATATCCACTATGTTTAATGGAGCTTCACCTTTCGGTATTAAGCCATGTGGTAGTGCTTGGACGAGTATTTGTCTTGTTAATGGTGATATTTCAGCATCAATTCTACTCTTATACGCTTCCACTTTAACTCTACCAGCCCTAATTTCTTCTATAAATCTTTTAACTGCTTTTATGTCGAAGTAGTCTTGTATTGCTTCTCTAATTGCTTCCTTCTCTGCAACGGTATCTTCTAAGTATGCTGCTAAACCTCTTATCTTGCTTATCTTCGCATCTTTCTCCACAACCCCCATTCTCCTAGCTACGTGGAGTAGTTTCCATTGGTATTCATGTGTATTTTTCAATGCATTAACGATATCTTCCTCCTCCAGATCTAGACTTCTAATTAATTCAATTATTGATTCTGGGTTTAATGGGTTTGGTGTTATCAATGCCACCCTATATGGGTCTGTAACTCTCCTAACATTCATCCTCATCTTTTCAGTTATCTTAGATGAGAGTATTGTTGCTAGAGCTCTATTACCATTAGTTCCAAGTGGTACATGTATTATGATTATCCTACCTAACCCTTCTACTATAATCCTATTTGATGTTGGTATTGGTATTCCACATTTCAAGTGTTCTTCTAATACTTTCTTAGCATACTCTATTGATTCCTTTGTTAATGGATATTCACTTATACCTTCACCTTTAATTATCTTCTCTCTTAAATCAGCTGTTTCCATAGCTGTTTCCATGGATACTGGTATTAGTTCTCCTATCCATGCTGGTATTGCTGCAAGTTCATCACCCATATATTCCACGTAAACTTTCATTTCATCTTCATCTACATTTACAATTTTCCAAGCTCTCCCTGCAAGTATGAATGGGTCCTCTACATGTATTGCAACAAATTCTTCATCGAGTTCTCCTATGGCTCTCCTGTTCTCTGTGGATATAACTTTAAATCTCCTTATATCGGGTATTACTGATAGGTTTTCATAGTAGTATTTCCATGTCCTCCTCCCTCTAGCTTTTATTATTCCATCTTCTTTGAAGTATTTCACAACTCCTATACTTGATAGGAATGATGCAACTTCAGAGATTTCGTTTTCACTTATATTCCTATATGGGTATGCTCTACTGAAAATCCTTTTAATATCGCTTATACTTATAGATCCATTATCCATTATCAATCCAACCATTTGGTGAGCTAGTACATCCAAAGCTTTCTCATGAATCTTTATTGGTTCTAGGATTCCATTAACCCCTCTCCTAGCTAGAACTGCTGATTCCAGTGTGTCGTCTAGGGTTGATGTTATTACAACTCCCCGGGATGTTTCTGTTATTTTGTGTTTGGCTCTCCCAATTCTCTGTATCAAGTTTACTGTCTGTCTTGGTGATGTGTATTGTATTACGTAGTTTACGAGTCCAATGTCTAATCCAAGTTCTAGGGATGATGTGCATATCAAGAGTTTTATTATTCCATTCTTGAATTCTTCTTCAACTCTTATCCTCTCTTCTCTGGATAGTGAACCGTGATGTACCCCTATATTGAATGGTGGATTCATCCTTTTAATCATTGTTGCAAGGAATTCAGCTGTTTCCCTAGTGTTCGTGAAGAGTAGTGTAAATCCATTTTCTAATGTTAATTCCATTATCCTCTTAATTCTGGATATTATTGTCTCCGGTATATCTACATCTATTTTGCTTTCAATTTCTCCATTTTCAATTACAGCTTCAACTTTGACTTCAATCTTCTTACCAATAGTTGAGTCTACTATTTCCGCATTTCTCCCTTCACCTGATAGGAATTTTACTGCCTCCAATGGGTTTCCAATAGTTGCCGATAACCCTATTCTTTGGAATTCGTTTCCACATATCTCCCTAAGTCTTTCTAGTGCTAGAGCGAGTTGAACTCCTCTTTTGTCTGATAGGAATTCATGTATTTCATCTATTATTACATGTTTAACTTTTGATAAATGTCTACGCATTCTTTTCCCCGGCAGTATTGCTTGTAGTGTTTCTGGTGTTGTTATTAGTATTTGTGGTGGTTTTATGGATTGCCTTCTCCTAGTAGCTTCAGGTGTATCTCCATGTCTAACTTCAATGGTTAACCCTGCTTTTAATGCTATTTCTTGCATTCTCCTCAATATGTCTCTATTCAGTGCTCTGAGGGGCGTTATGTATATTGCTCTAATCCCTTTAGCTTCTTCATCTAGTATTTTGCTCATTACTGGGAATAGTGCTGCTTCAGTTTTACCTGAACCTGTGGGTGCTATTATCAGTACATTTTTTCCATCCAGTATTTTTGGTATTGCTTCTTCTTGGGGTTCTGTGGGTTCTATGTATCCATACTCCCTTATCACTTTCCTTAGTTTTTCATTTAGTTTTTGGAAGGATTTCATGGGCTTCTAAATCTCCTTCACTATTCCCCTCACCTTTATACTTGAATCTATTTCTCTTTTTAAATGTTCTCTTATTGCTGCTCTAACGAATTCACTTCTACTTGGATATATTCCCAACCTTATTATTTCATCCATAATTCTAACGTATTCTTCTGGGAGTCTTATGCTTATAACCTTCATTTCAATCACAATACTTATGTTGAATCCATTTAAATATAGATTCTTCTCGCAAAAGCTATATTAAAGGATTTAAATCATAGTCTTTATGGTGATTTCCTTTGTCTATTAAGTTTGAGAGGTTTAAAACTGGGTTGGCTATTTTAGATGAAGTTCTGCCGAATGGTATACCTAGGAATAATATGATTATGATTTTGGGTGAAGGTGGAACTGGTAAATCCGTTTTCATGCTTCAATTGATGTACTATAGGCTTTTAGCTGGTGAGCCATGTATATTCATGTGTCTTGATGATACTCCATTAAGTATACTGCAATCTGCTGAGGGATTTAACTGGAATCTATTGGATTATACTAGTAAAGGTCTTTTGAGATTCATAGATTGCTACTCATTTAGAATGAGTCCAGATAAGGCTTCAATACCTGAATACACGATTTATGTGGAGAATCCTAGGGAGCTTTATTTGTTGGTTGATATTTTAAATGGTTTGATGGATAGACTTGGGATGAGGGGGAGGGGGGCTGTGTTCATAGATTCTCTAACTGAACTTATGAGTTTAAGTGAGTCTGCTGTGGCTCTTGAAGTTGTTAAGATTATTAGGGCTGAGTGTGCTAAGGAGAGAGGGGTAACAGTTTTCGGAACATTTCATTTTGGAGTTAAACCTTATGATGATCTGGAGCAGATACTTGAATATGTGGTTGATGGAATTATAGATTTAAGGTATGATCCACAGTACATGCAGCAAGGCTTCCTAGTTAAACAGTTTAGGGTTAGAAAGATGAAGGGGGCTCCCCATCATACTGGTTGGGTTAGCTTCAATGTGGATTCCACTGGAATATTTAAGGTTTCACCTAAGACTTAGGTTTCCGCATTTCCCATAAGTATTCAAAATATATTTTTGCTATGTTTGTTAGAACTTTATTGTTTGACCATATAGCCATAGGTGTTCCAAGTATTTCTCCAAGTAGGATTATTGCTTCATCTTCATCAACTATTATCCCCCCTCCAAACATCTCTCCTCCCACCTCCCCTTTAAATCCATATTTGCTTAGAATTTCTAAGTAGTCTTTAAGTTCTTCATCCAATAGTATTTTCACATCAACTTTCTTCTTCAAATTTGATAACAGTATGTCTATGAGTTCTTTGTGGGCTTTGAAAACCTTCCCAGTTAATGCAATTCTCAACGTTTTATTTACCTTCCTAATTGAATTCACAGTTCTCTCGAGTATTATTCCTATACCCCTAAGTATCATGACTTCGGATCTCTCTTCAAATCCAGTTTTCTCATATATTGGTTGCAACTCTCTAATTATTCTCTCTCCTTGGATCTTCATTTCCTCTATTCCTCTATTAATCTTCTCATTTACAATTTCAATTGGGGGTTTAGCTTTGTACCTTCTCGGCCTCCCCTCTACTGTAATGATCCATCCATCTTTTATTAGGCTTAGTAGTGTGCTGTGGATTTTTGCGTATGGTATACCTGAAGTTCTGCTAATGCTTTTTGCATCTCCTTCACCCATAATTATCAATGTCAAGTATGCTTTAGCTTGATAGCTTGTTAACCCAAATTTTTTAAGTAGTTTCAATCTATCTTCCAATTTAACCTACCAATCAACATTTGAATTGTTGGATTACATTAATATATTGTTTGAGGTTTGAATTTATTATTGTATTTTGGTTTGGTGTTGGCTATGAAGGTTTTGAGGGAGACTAAGAGTTTATGTCCAGAGTGTTTGAAGGTTTTGGATGCTGAAGTCTATTTGGCTGATGATAATATTGTTAGGATTAGGAGGGTTTGCCCTGAGCATGGGGAGTTTGATGAGGTTTACACATTCTCAGATCCTAAGCTTTATGAGTGGGCTGAGAGGTATGCTCATGAACCCAGTGGGATTACAACTCCACATACTAATAGTGTTAGGGGGTGCCCATTTGATTGTGGTTTATGTGAAAAGCATAGTTCAGCTACAGTTTTAGCGATAATTGATGTTACAAATAGGTGTAATATGCGTTGCCCAATATGTTTTGCCAATGCAGCTTCAGCTGGCTTTGTATATGAACCTTCATTGGAGCAGATTAAGAGGATGCTTGAAACTCTTAGATCTATAGGTCCAGTTCCACCACCAGCACTTCAACTTAGTGGTGGTGAACCTACTGTTAGGGATGACCTTTTTGAGATTGTTAAGATGGCTAAGGATATGGGGTTTAGGCATGTTGAAGTTAATACTAATGGTGTTGTCTTGGCTAATGATATTGATTATTATAAGCGTTTATTGGATGCTGGTGTGAGCACAGTTTACTTGCAGTTTGATGGTTTAAATGATGATTTATACGTTAAGTTGAGGGGGATTCCAATGAAGGATATTAAGCTTAGGGTTATTGAGAATGCTAGGAAGATTGGTCATGAAAGCATAGTTTTGGTGGTTACATTGGCTAGGGGGGTTAATGATGATCAACTTGGAGAAATAATACGGTTCGCATTGGATAATAGTGATGTTATTAGATGTGTTAATGTTCAGCCAATATCTTTTAGTGGTAGAGCTAGTAAACTTGAACGTGAATCCATGAGGATTAATACTTCAGATTTCATGAAGCTTGTGGAGAAGCAGACTAATGGTTTAATATCAGTATACGATTTCAGACCAGTTCCATGTGTGGTTCCAATATCTAGAGCTGTGGGTGCACTTAAGGGGAAGAGGTATGTTGAATTTACCACAAGTCCATTTTGTGGTGTAGCTACATTCATGGTTAAAACAAATGAGGGTTGGAAGCCTATAACGAGACTTGCAGATGTGGATAAATTCTTTAATGCCATGGATAAGGTTTATGAGGATGCATCTAAGGGTGGTAGGAGCAAAGCCTACTTAAGGGCTATTGCAAGTTTAAGGTATGTGAAGTTTGGATTGCTTAAGGATTTACTCATACCAGTATTGAGGGAGGGTAGTTATGAGGCTCTTGGAAGGTTCATGAGGAAGATTGTGATGATTGGATGTATGCATTTCATGGATGTATGGAATTTTGATTTACAGAGGGTTAATAGATGTGTAATACATTATGCTCTTCCAGATGGGACTGTTAGGCCATTTTGCACGTATAATAGTATTCATAGGAGTATTGTTGAAGAGAGGTATGGGGTACCATTAAGTGAATGGATATCTAAAAAGGCTTAAATCACATGGCCAGAATAATAGTGTATATTGATGGTTATGGACGTTTTGGAGTTTCCTAGATGTGCATATTGTGGGGTATTTGCATGTTACTCTGCGGATTACAATAGACTCCCAGCAAATTGTCCAATGAAGGTTTTAAGTGAGGTTGTTGAGGAGGCTAGGAGTGAGCTCTTAACAAACGATTACTCTAGGAAGCTTGCTGTGGAAGCCTCAATAATTGAAGCTTCAGGATATATGAAATGGCCTAGACTTAGAGAGATAATTGAGTATTGTAAACGTTTAAATGTTTCTAAAGTTGGTTTAGCTTTCTGCATTGGGTTGAGGAGGGAAGCTAACTATACTTCTCAAGCTCTTGAGAATTCTGGTTTTAAGGTTTACTCTGTTTGTTGTAAAGTTGGAGGGGTAGATAAATCCCTTGTGGGAGTTCCAGAGGAGTATAGGTTTGGGAGAGGTCCTGTTGAGGCTATATGTAATCCCATTGGCCAAGCATATATATTGAACTCAATAGATACAGATTTGAATATTGCTCTAGGACTTTGTGTTGGTCACGACTCATTATTCTATAGATATTCTAAGGCTCCTGTGGTTACATTTATAGCTAAAGATAGGGTTACTGGGCATAATCCAGCTGCAGTTATTTATAGTGGTTATTATCATAGGATTTTTGGCATCAAAGCACATTAAAACTCCCATTTCTTAACTTTTTTCATAACTTTCTCATTCATTTTTAGATCTTCCTTCTTCGCTTCTTCCTCTATTTCCCTTATCTTTATAGGTTTCCTCCTTAATTCAAGTTCGCATGTTCCATCTGGTAGTAGTGCTCTTTCTTCACAGTATGCGAAGGTGCAGTTTGACCCGCTACATAGATCGTTTGCCCATGTGCATATGACTTGCTGACTTCCCCCACGTTTTTGCTGGGTTCTTATTAATGCTTTTTTTGCACATCTAAAATGTGGGCATGTGGGTGTACATTTCTTTATCAAGAAGGGGGCCTCCATAACCTAACAGCTTACAATTTTCCATTAAATTTGCATTTACTTATTTTTTTCGTTCAATTGTTTTGGGTATATCCTCCAGTAATATATGTCCTCCAAGTCTATTCCAGATACTTGTACTTGCATAATTTTATCCATTTCTCCAATTATCTTTTCCATTGCCTCTTTCAATTCAGTTTCATTCCTCAAGTAATATCTAACCATCCCTCCAATCTTCTGATATGGGTATCCGAGGCTAGCTATTTTGTTTTCGTCAACATCATGTTTCCATGATACTTCCACATCATACTTGTATGGGTAGT